>NZ_JBMDIS010000088.1:0-25726 GCF_057808775.1 Pseudomonas sp. FG86
CCGCCGACCCTCTGCTTGTAAGGCAGATGCTCTCCCAGCTGAGCTAATCACCCTTTGCTTCGTTGAGGCCGCGAAATTTACGCAGGTAGAGGACCTAAGTCAATAGCCCGCTTGAAGTTTTTCTGAAAAAGACAAAATTGCTTCAAGAGCGCTAATCGCCCTACTCGCTGTAAATCATCTTCTTGCTCATGCCACCGTCCACCACAAACTCTTGCCCCGTGACAAACCCAGCCTGACGCGACAGCAGCCATGCCACCATCGCAGCCACATCCTCCACCGTGCCAACCCTCCCCGCCGGATGCTGGGCATGATCGGCATCGGTCAGTGGTTCCGCACGTCGCGCAGCGGGGTCACGCGCATCGATCCAGCCAGGGCTGACCGCATTGACCCGCACTTCCGGCCCAAGGCTCATCGCCAGGGCGTGCGTGAGCGCCAACAGGCCACCCTTGCTCGCGGCGTAGGCTTCGGTGTCTGGCTCCGACTGACGAGCGCGGGTCGACGCCAGGTTGACGATGGCTCCCCCATGGGCACGCAGGTAAGGCGCGCAGTGCTTGGCCAGCAGCATCGGCCCGCTGAGGTTCACCGCCAGCACGCGATTCCAGTAGGCCAGGTCGAGGCTTTCCAAGGTGATATTGCGCGGGTCGGCCACTGCTGCGTTGCAGACCAGCGCGTCCAGGCGCCCGAATTGCCCGAGCACTTCGGCCACGCCCTGGGCGACCTGCTTTTCATCTGCCACGTCCATGGTAATAAACCAGGCGTTGTCGCCCAGCACCCCGGACACCTTGGACCCGCGCTCGCGGTCCAGGTCGGTCAATACCACCTGCCAGCCTTCGCTGATCAACCACGCCGCAATCCCCAGGCCAATGCCCCGTGCAGCGCCCGTCACCAAGGCGACACGCCCGTTACTGGCTGTTGCAGCCTCCATGGACCACTCGATCACAAGGCCGCCAGCCCACGAGACAGGTCAGCCTGCAAGTCAGCCACGTCTTCCAGGCCCACCGCAATGCGGATCAGGCTGTCACGAATACCCGCCGCTTCACGCTCTTGTGGCGCAAGACGGCCGTGGGAGGTGGTGCTCGGGTGGGTAATCGTGGTCTTGCTATCACCCAGGTTGGCGGTGATGGAGATCAGGCGCGTCGCATCGATAAAGCGCCAGGCGCCCTCTTTGCCGCCCTTCACTTCAAAACTCACCACGGCGCCAAAACCGCGCTGCTGGCGCTGGGCCAACTCGTGTTGTGGATGGCTCTTGAGACCGGCGTAGTGAACCTTCTCGATACCATCCTGCTGCTCCAGCCATTCGGCCAGGGCCTGGGCGTTGGCACAATGGGCCTTCATCCGCAGGCTGAGGGTTTCCAACCCCTTGAGGAAGATCCAGGCGTTGAACGGGCTCAGGGTCGGACCAGCAGTGCGCAAGAAGCCCACCACTTCCTTCATCTGCTCGCTGCGACCGGCAACAACACCGCCCATGCAACGACCCTGGCCGTCGATAAACTTGGTCGCCGAGTGCACCACAATGTCCGCGCCCAACTTCAGCGGCTGCTGCAAGGCAGGCGTGCAGAAGCAGTTGTCGACCACCAGCATCGCGCCTTTGGCGTGGGCCACTTCGGACAGCGCGGCGATATCCACCAACTCGGCCAACGGATTGGACGGCGACTCGACGAACAGCAACTTGGTGTTGGCCTTGATCGCCGATTCCCAACCGGAGAGGTCCGCCAGGGGCACGTAGTCCACTTCGATACCGAAGCGCTTGAAATACTTCTCGAACAGGCTGATGGTCGAACCGAACACGCTGCGCGACACCAGCACGTGGTCGCCGGCGCTGCACAGGCTCATCACCACCGCCAGGATCGCCGCCATGCCGGTAGCCGTGGCTACCGCCTGCTCAGCACCTTCCAGCGCAGCAATACGCTCTTCGAACGCTCGCACAGTCGGATTGGTATAGCGCGAATAGACATTGCCCGGCACTTCGCCGGCAAAACGCGCGGCGGCGTCGGCAGCAGTGCGGAACACGTAGCTGGAAGTGAAGAACATCGGATCACCGTGCTCACCTTCGGGGGTGCGGTGCTGGCCAGCGCGCACTGCCAGGGTATCGAAAGCTACGCCATCGAGGTCGCTGTCCAACCGACCGGCATCCCATTCCTGACTCATGCTGCGACTCCTTACTCAATTCTTTATTTAAGATACAAAACCGGCCCCTCAGGGCCGGTGTCTACTCAGTTGTTGTACAGATCGATGATCGCGCTGACCGCCTGGGTCTTGATCTTCGACGAGTCGTTACGCGCCTGCTCGATCTTGTTCAGATAGGCCTCGTCAACATCCCCGGTCACGTACTTGCCGTCGAACACGGCGCAGTCGAACTGGTCGATCTTGATCTTGCCACCGCCAACCGCTTCGATCAGGTCCGACAGGTCCTGGTAGATCAACCAGTCGGCGCCAATCAGGTCAGCGACGTCCTGGGTCGTACGGTTGTGGGCGATCAGTTCGTGAGCGCTCGGCATGTCGATGCCGTATACGTTCGGGTAGCGCACGGCAGGCGCTGCGGAACAGAAGTACACGTTCTTCGCACCGGCTTCACGGGCCATCTGGATGATCTGTTTGCACGTGGTGCCACGCACGATGGAGTCGTCCACCAGCATCACGTTCTTGCCGCGAAACTCCAGCTCAATGGCGTTGAGCTTCTGGCGTACCGACTTCTTGCGCGCCGCCTGGCCAGGCATGATGAAGGTGCGGCCGATGTAGCGGTTCTTGACGAAGCCTTCGCGGAACTTGACGCCCAGATGGTTGGCCAGCTCCAGCGCGGCGGTACGGCTGGTGTCCGGAATAGGGATCACCACATCGATATCGTGCTCAGGACGCTCGCGCAGGATCTTCTCGGCCAGCTTCTCGCCCATGCGCAGGCGCGCCTTGTAGACCGAGACGCCGTCGATGATCGAATCCGGACGCGCCAGGTAGACGTGTTCGAAGATGCACGGGGTGAGTTTCGGCGCGACAGCGCACTGACGGGTATGCAGCTTGCCATCTTCGGTGATGTACACCGCTTCGCCCGGCGCCAGGTCACGGATCAGGGTGAAGCCCAGCACGTCCAGGGACACGCTTTCGGAGGCAATCATGTACTCGACGCCTTCGTCGGTGTGACGCTGGCCGAACACGATCGGGCGGATGCCGTGCGGGTCGCGGAAACCGACGATGCCATAGCCGGTAACCATGGCCACCACCGCGTAACCACCGACGCAACGGTTGTGCACGTCGGTCACGGCGGCGAACACATCCTCTTCGGTCGGCTGCAGCTTGCCGCGCTGGGCCAGCTCGTGGGCGAACACGTTGAGCAGCACTTCCGAGTCGGAACTGGTGTTGACGTGGCGCAGGTCAGATTCGTAAATCTCCTTGGCCAGTTGTTCAACGTTGGTCAGGTTACCGTTGTGCGCCAGGGTGATGCCGTAAGGCGAGTTGACGTAGAACGGTTGAGCTTCGGCCGAGGTCGAGCTACCGGCAGTCGGATAACGCACATGGCCAATGCCCATGTGCCCGACGAGGCGCTGCATGTGACGCTGATGGAACACGTCACGTACCAACCCATTGTCCTTGCGCAGGAATAACCGGCCGTCGTGGCTGGTCACAATACCGGCAGCGTCCTGGCCGCGGTGCTGGAGGACGGTTAGCGCGTCATACAGCGCCTGATTGACGTTCGACTTACCGACGATACCGACGATGCCACACATGCGACGCAACCCCTACTTAATGAATCTTGACTGAACACTGCTTACTGAGGCGTTTTGGCCGGCAAGAGGTGTTCCTTGAACGGAAGATCAGCGGGTACGCTGATTCCGCTGGCCAGCCACTGACTGCTCCACCCCAGAATGAGGTTCTTGGACCAATCTGCAACCAATAGAAATTTTGGCACGAGTACCGACTCCTGCCACCATGCATCCTGCTGTACCGGCCCCAGGCTCAACAGCCCGACCGCCACGACCACCAGCAACGCGCCACGCGCGGCGCCAAAGGCCATGCCGAGAAATCGATCGGTCCCGGAGAGGCCGGTGACACGTATCAACTCGCCAATAAGATAATTGACCATTGCCCCCACCAGCAGCGTGGCGATGAACATGATGGCGCAGCCCGCGATGACGCGAGCCGAGGGTGTCTCGATGTATCCGCTCAGGTAGACCGACAGCGAACCGCCGAACATCCAGGCGACGACTCCTGCGATGATCCAGGTCAGCAGCGACAGTGCTTCTTTGACGAAGCCGCGGCTTAGACTGATCAAAGCGGAGATGGCGACGATTGCAACAATCGCCCAATCAACCCAGGTAAATGGCACGTTTGAGCCTACGGACGGATGAGGCGGCGCATTTTAGCAGAGCTCCGGGCTATCGGTAAGCTGTGATTGCGGGTGCTTTGCAAATCAATAGTTTGTGGCGAGTTGAGCGCATTTCAAGCCCCCTCCCACATTTGACTGCATTCAAGGCTGAACGCGAGGCGAACTCAGCCGCGCTCAGGCTGGAAACGGGTGACGAACCCCTTCAGGTTCTGCTGGCGATCCAGCAAATCCCGCAGGCGGTCCGCCTCGGCGCGCTCGATCAGCGGCCCGATAAACACCCGATTCTTGCCATCGGCACTGCGGATATAGGCGTTATACCCCTGGCTACGCAGTTTTTTCTGCAAGGCGTCGGCACCGTCGCGATTGCCAAGGCTAGCGACCTGAATCGACCAACTGATCGGCAGGCCATTAGGGTCGATACGGCTCTGGCCCACATCCGGCTTGCCCGGTGCAGCCGGTTGCGGCGCGACCGGCTTGGGCGCAGCGGCTGGCGTAACAGGCTTCGCGGCGGCAGCCGGAGCCGGTGTCGGCTTGACCACCGGCACACTTGGCTGCACCGGCATCGAAGGCGCTTGCTGGGCGGCCACTTCATCATCGGTCGGCACCGGCTCCTCCTCAGGCAATGCCTGCGGCTCCGGCACCACCACCGGCTCAACCTGCACCTGCGGCACGGCCGAAGCCTGGGGCGCTGCGGGCACGTCCACGACAACCTGGCGCTGTTCATCCTGGCGGGAGAAGAGCATCGGCAGGAAAATCACCGCCAATGCCACCAGCACCAAGGCTCCGACCATTCGCTGCTTGTATGCGCTATCCAGTAATGCCATGTGCAGCTTCCTCCGTGGAGCGCCGGGCCAACCACTCAAGCGCCTCGGCAACACAATAAAATGATCCGAACAACAGAATTTCATCCTCGGCCGTTGCTACCGCACACTGGGCCTCAAGGGCAGCGGTAACGCTTGCATAAGACGTCACGGACGCGCCAAGGTTCTGCAAGGCCACTACCAGTTCGGCAGCCGGACGGCTGCGCGGCGTATCCAGCGGCGCCACCGCCCACGCCTGGACACTGCCCAACAAGGGTGAAACCACGCCATCCAGGTCCTTGTCGGCCAACAAACCGAAAACTGCCAGACGACGACCCACCGGCGGCGTGCGCGATAGGCGCTGCGCCAGGTATTGGGCCGCATGCGGGTTATGACCCACGTCCAGCAGCAGGTTCAAGCGCTTGCCTGCCCAGTTGAACACCCGGCGATCCAGGCGCCCGACCACCCGGGTCGCCAACAACGTCGCGGCAATCTGCTCGGCGTCCCATGGCAAGTCCAGCAGCAGGTAGGCTTGCAGCGCGAGCGCCGCATTTTCCATCGGCAGGTTCAGCAGCGGCAAATCATGCAGTTCGACCACTTGGCCGCGCGCATCACGCCCGCGCCATTGCCAATGCTCAGCGCCAATCTCAAGATTGAATTCATGCCCGCGCAGGAAGAACGGACAATCCAGCTCGCGCACCTTGTCGAGCAAGGTATGGGGCGGATCCAGGTCGCCGCACAGCGCTGGCTTGCCCCGGCGAAAGATCCCGGCCTTTTCATAGGCCACGGACTCGCGGGTATTACCCAGGTAATCGGCATGATCGACACCGATGCTGGTGACCAGCGCCAAGTCGGCATCCACCACGTTGACCGTGTCCAGGCGCCCGCCCAGCCCGACTTCCAGCACAACCACGTCCAGTTGCGCACGCTCGAACAGCCAGAACGCCGCCAGGGTGCCCATTTCGAAGTAGGTCAGGGAGATCTCGCCACGCCCTGCATCGAGGGCCGCGAAGGCTTCGCAGAGTTGCTGGTCAGTGGCTTCGACGCCATTGAGTTGCACCCGCTCGTTGTAACGCAGCAGGTGCGGGGAATTATAGACGCCCACTTTCAGCCCTTGAGCTTGCAGCAGCGCCGCGACAAAGGCACAAGTAGAGCCCTTGCCGTTGGTGCCGGTCACCGTGATCACGCGCGGTGCCGGGCGGCCCAACCCAAGGCGGGCCGCTACCTGTTGCGAGCGCTCCAGGCCCATGTCGATGGCGGACGGATGCAACTGCTCCAGGTAGGCGAGCCATTCGCCCAGGGTACGTTGGGTCATAGGTTTGCTGGCACCGGCGGCACGACCATCGGCTCAACCTTCGGAGCAACGTAGACCGGCGTCGGCAGGCCCATCATCTGCGCCAGCAGGCTACCCAGGCGTGGACGCAGCTCACCGCGCGGGATGATCAGGTCGATCGCGCCGTGCTCCAGCAAGAACTCGCTGCGCTGGAAGCCTTCGGGCAGTTTTTCGCGAACGGTCTGCTCGATCACTCGCGGCCCGGCAAAGCCGATCAGGGCTTTTGGCTCGCCAACGATCACATCCCCCAGCATCGCCAGGCTGGCGGAAACGCCGCCGTAGACCGGATCAGTCAGTACGGAGATGAACGGAATACCTTCTTCGCGCAGACGCGCCAATACCGCGGAGGTCTTGGCCATTTGCATCAAGGAGATCAAGGCTTCCTGCATACGCGCACCACCGGAGGCGGCGAAGCAGATCATCGGGCAACGGTTTTCCAGGGCGTAGTTGGCGGCACGTACAAAACGCTCACCGACGATGGCACCCATGGAGCCGCCCATGAAGGAAAATTCAAACGCAGACACCACCACCGGCATGCCCAGCAGCTTGCCGCTGACGGAAATCAGCGCATCCTTCTCACCGGTCTGCTTCTGCGCAGCGGTCAAACGGTCCTTGTACTTCTTGCCGTCGCGGAACTTGAGGCGGTCAACCGGTTCAAGGTCAGCGCCCAGCTCGTTACGGCCATCGGCGTCGAGGAAGATGTCGATGCGGGCGCGCGCGCCAATACGCATGTGATGGTTGCACTTGGGGCAAACGTCCAGGGTCTTTTCCAGTTCCGGGCGGTACAGCACCGCGTCGCAGGATGGGCACTTGTGCCACAGACCTTCAGGAACCGAGCTTTTTTTCACCTCGGAACGCATGATCGAAGGGATCAGTTTGTCTACTAACCAGTTGCTCATGCTTTCTTTCTCCAGTACCGGTGGCTTGAACACAGCCCCGCGTATGCCCTTGAGCTAAATTCATATGTGGCGATGACACATGCTGGACGGGGTCAGGCGTTCGACCAGCCATTTCCCGCATGCATCCTCAGCCTTCCAGACAACCGGCCAATGCACGGTCGCCACTTCATTTCCGGGCCTCCCGCAGGCGGCACCGGGCTGTTTTACACAGTGGTCACTATGGACGGCGGCAGACTGCCCGCCGTCACATCGCCTCCCTGCTGTTGCGCACGGCCTGCATGAATGCGCGAATCTTGCTGTGGTCCTTGATGCCCTTGCCCTGCTCTACGCCACCGCTGACATCCACGGCATACGGGCGAACCTGCGCGATCGCCGCCCCGACATTCGCGGGATTGAGCCCACCCGCCAGGATGATCGGCTTGCTCAGCCCCTCGGGAATCAGCGTCCAGTCGAACGCTTCGCCCGTGCCGCCAGGTACCCCCTCGACATAGGTGTCCAGCAAAATCCCGCGTGCACCAGTATAAGCAGCGCAGGCACCCGCGATATCGTCACCGGCCTTGACCCGCAACGCCTTGATATATGGGCGTTGATAGCTTTCGCATTCATCAGGGGTTTCGTCGCCGTGGAACTGCAGCATGTCCAGCGGTACGGCATCCAGGGTTTCGTTGAGTTCGCAGCGGCTGGCGTTGACGAACAAGCCGACAGTGGTCACGAACGGCGGCAACGCGGCGATGATAGCCCGCGCCTGCAACACATTCACCGCCCGTGGGCTCCTGGCATAAAACACCAAGCCAATGGCATCCGCCCCCGCCTCGACGGCCGCCAGCGCGTCTTCTATGCGGGTAATCCCGCAAATCTTGCTGCGAACGGCAGACATATTGTAGAAACCTCAGGGGGAAACCGAGAAAGTCCCGGATGGTAACAAAAGCTTTTCCGGGCGTCAGCCGCCAAGTTCGCTGAAACCTGTGAGGAAGTGTGGTCCGATGAAACGCTGCGGCAGCTCGAACTCGTCGCGGTACTCCACATCCACCAGGTACAGGCCGAACGGATGGGCCGTGACGCCGCCGGTACGGCGAATGCGGCTTTCCAGCACTTCCTTGGCCCACTCAACCGGCCGCTCGCCGGTGCCGATGGTCATCAGTACGCCGGCAATATTGCGCACCATATGGTGCAGGAACGCCCCCGCGCGGATATCCAGCACAATCATCTTGCCATGGCGGGTTACCCGCAGGTGGTGGACTTCCTTGATCGGCGACTTGGCCTGGCACTGACCGGCACGGAACGCACTGAAATCGTGGACACCGACCAAGTGCTGCGCTGCTTCGGCCATGCGCTCGGCATCCAGCGGACGGTGGTTCCAGGTAATTTCTTCGTTGAGGTGCGCCGGACGGATCTGGTCGTTGTAGATCACATAGCGATAGCGCCGGGCGATGGCCTTGAAGCGCGCATGAAAATGCGCAGGCATGACCTTGGCCCAGCTGACGCTGACATCATGGGGCAAATTGATATTGGCGCCCATGACCCACGCCTTCATCGAACGCTCAGCCTGAGTGTCGAAGTGCACCACCTGGCCACACGCGTGTACGCCCGCATCGGTGCGCCCGGCGCACATCAGCGAGACCGGTGAGTCGGCGACTTTCGACAGCGCGTTCTCCAAGGTTTCCTGCACCGTCAGCACACCCGACGCCTGGCGCTGCCAGCCGCGGTAGCGCGAACCTTTGTATTCCACGCCCAGGGCGATCCGGTAAAAGCCTGCGGCCGCCATTTCGGCGGCCGCGTTATCTATATTTGCCAAGAACTGAGAGCCTGATGAGTTGCGCAAAGGCGGCCATTATAAATGCGGCAGCTGCGTGGCGTGCGCTTTTGTTAGGGATTGACGCCAACCAGATACGGAAGAGGGCTTGCTCCCGACAGCAGTGGATCAGTCAGCACATGTACTTGCTGACCCACTGCTATCGGAAGCAAGCCCCCTCCCACACTGGACGTGCGTCGAACTTCAGATTTTGCCGAGCATTTCCTTGGCTTCGCTGCGCTGGCCATCATCGCCTTCGGTCAGCACTTCGGAGAGGATATCCCGCGCGCCATCAGCATCGCCCATGTCGATATAGGCCTGGGCCAGGTCCAGCTTGGTGGCGACCTCATTGGTCCCGGAAAGGAAATCGAATTCCGGCTCATCGCCACCCAACGCTGCATCTTCAGCGGTGAAGGAAGGCTCGATCGGCGGGTTTTCCAAGCTCTGGGACAGGCGGTCGAGCTCGGCGTTGACATCATCCAGTTCGGAAGCGAAGCCATCAGGCTTGGCCGTCGCCGGAGCCTCTGGCTCATCGGCCAGGGACAGGTCAAAGTCTTCAGGCAGATCGAAGTCGTCCAACGCGGCCGGCGTCAGTGTCGGCGGTTCGACCGCCGGCGCATCCTTCATCTGCTCCTCAAGACCGGAGAGGAAGTCATCATCAGACAGCGCAGACGGCGCATCGAGTTGCAGGTCCAGGTCAAAATCCGACAAGTCGTCCTGGCTTGCCTTGGCTTCTGTCTGCTGCTGCAGGACCGACTCGAAACTCAATTCGTCTTCCAGGTTCGCTGGCGAGGCCGCTTCCAGGTCATCCAGGCTGAGGTCGAAGTCAGTGTCGAGCGCATCGGCTTCAGCCACCGGCGCAGGCGCTGGCGTTGGCGCTGGCTTGTCTTCCAGCAGGTCCTTGACGTATTGAGCGTCCAGCGCGGCAGCGGCTACCGCAGCGCTTACACCCGCCGCCAACACGGCCATGGCCGGGAAGCGCGACTTGAGCTGCTCGACCTGGGCATGGTTTTCACCATTGGCCACCAGCTGGCGCTCCTGGGTCACGAAGCCGTCCTTGTCACTTTGCAGGCCGTAGACTTCCATCAGCTTCAAACGCAGGTCGCTGCGCTTGGGTTCATGCTTGATCGCCTGCTCCAGAACATCGGCGGCCTGATTCAGGTGGCCACGGTCGATATGGGACTGGGCCTGAGCCAAGGCATCGGACGAGTGCTCGGGTGCGACCGCGACCGCCAGCGGCGACAGCACTGACGCCACGCTCGGCACCACGACCGCAGCGGGAGCGGGAGCCGGCGCAGGAGCCGCCGCCAGCTTGACGTTCGGCGGCGTGACCTCAAGGCCCTCGAAGCTGTCCGGCGGCAGGTCTTGATCGATATTCGAGGTGAATTCCGGCTCTTCGGCCAGGGCCCGCGCCATGCGCAGGTGCTTTTCCTCTTCGCGGCGCGCGTTGCGATGGCGTGCCCACAGCAACAGGAGCAACAACACCAACAAGCCAGCGGCACCGCCGATCACCCCCAGGACTATCGGGTTGGTCAGCAGGTCGTTGAATTTGCCTTCGGCAGTGGTCGGGGCGGCATCCGCCTTGATGGGGGCGGGCGAAGGCTCGGCAGGGGCCGGAGCGGCCGGCGTTGCAGCCGGTGCTGCCGCCGCGGTGGCCGGGTCAACCGCCAACTGAGCAGGCATCGCCGCCGTCGCCGGGGCAGCCGATTTATCCGCCTGCAGCCTGGCCAATTGATCATTTTTCAGCTGGATCAGCTTTTGCAGCTTGTCCAACTGGCTCTGCAGGTCGGCAGCACGGCTTTTCAGTTCTTCGTTGTCGCGACGGGTGGTGTCCAGTTGTTCCTGGGTCATCGCCAGTTTGTCGCTCAGGGCCTGGCTATCGCCCGCCTTGCCCTTGGCGCCCTTCTTCGCATCGGCCGAGACCAGGCTCAAGTTGTCCTTGGCATTGGTGCTCGACGGCGCATTGCCTGCCTGGGTGCGCCTGGTGGCATCCAGTTGCTGCTTGCCCGCGGCTTGATTGCTCGCCGTACGGCGCCCCTGGCGCCAGGCGAGGTTCTGCGCCGACACTTCGGCGATCGCCTTGGGTTGCGCGAGTGCCGTGCTTTGTACCGTGTCCGGCAGGCGCAGCACCTTGCCGGTTTTCAAGCGGTTGATATTGCCGTCGATAAAGGCGTCGGGGTTCAGTGCCTGGATGGCCAGCATCGTCTGCTGTACCGAACCGCCATTGTGGTACTTCTCGGCAATTTCCCACAGGGTGTCGTGGGAGGTAGTCGTATGCTGGGCGGGCTTGCTCACGGCGGGCGCCGTATTGGCCGGCGCACTCAGGCGCGGCGCGGGGGCTGCTGGAGCTGTAGGGGCTGCGGCGGCTGGCGCCTGCTGGTCGAACTTGGCCGGGTCGAGCAGCACGCTGTAGTCGCGCATGAGGCGACCATTGGGCCATTGCACCTGCAACAGGAAGCGCACATAGGAGTCCGGCAGCGGCTTGCTGGAGGTGACACGCACCACACTGCGGCCGTTGGGATTGATCACCGGCGTGAATGTCAGGTCGTTGAGGAATGCCTGGCGATCGACGCCGGCATCCACGAACGCCTGGGATGAAGCCAGGCTCGGCGTGATCTCGGAGGCTGTGAGGCCGCCGACATCGAGCAATTCGATTTCCACCGACAATGGCTGGTTCAACTTCGACTTGAGGGTCATCTCCCCCAGCTGCAGCGCCTGCGCCATACCGGAGGACAGCGCCGAGGCGGCCGCTATTGCTAACACCAGTTTGCGAACTTGAACCATAGCCTCATCCTTTGTTTGAACACTCCCCGGCCTGCGAGAAGGTTGGTAACCGCTGCCATAAGGCATGGCGAGCCGATAGGTCACCGACGCGCTTCTGTTCCTGCTTGGGGCCAAGCATAGCGCCTGGTTAGAATCAATCTACAAATTGCCGCCAAGTATCTTTTACACAAGGCCTTTTATCAACAACTGCGCCAGTTGCACGGCATTCAGGGCGGCGCCTTTGCGTACGTTATCTGACGTCAGCCACAAATTAAGTTCCGCCGGATCGTCCACACCGGCGCGAACCCGTCCTACATACACCACATCCTGACCCACCGCATCGCCCACGGCAGTCGGGTAATCACCCTCTTCCACCAGCTCGATGCCCGGTGCCGCTTCAAGCACACGGTTAACGGCGGCAAGGTCGACCGGCGCGCCCAATTGCAAGGACACAGTCAGGCTATCGCCAAAAAACACCGGGGCTTGAACGCAAGTTGCGGAAATCTTTAGCAAAGGAGTTTCCAGCACGGCACGCAGTTCGTGTACGAGACGTTTCTCCAAGGCTGTATGACCTTGGGCGTCTGGCTTGCCGACTTGTGCCAGCAGGTTGAAGGCCATCTGCCGATCAAAGAACTGCGGCTCCAGCGGGCGCACATTCAACAGCTCGGCGGTTTGCCGGGCCAGTTCGCTGACCGCTTCACGGCCTTGGGCCGAGACCGCCAGGTTGGCGGTGACGGCGACCCGCTGGATATCCAGCAAACCGCGCAACGGCGCCAGGACGACGGCGAGGTTGGTCGCGGACGGGCTCGGGCTGCTCAGCTGGAATGGCGCTTTCAGACCCTCGAGCACGTGGGCATTGGCCTCCGGCACCACCCGGGGTGCCTGATCGGCGGGCAAGGCTCCCGACAGGTCGATCACCGAACATCCGGCCGCCGTGGCACGCGGCGCAAAGCTCAGTGTCGCCGCCGGACCGGCCGCGAAGAAGGCCAGTTGCGCCTTGCTGAAATCGAACTCATCGACTTCGCGCACGCGCACGTTCTTGCCACGAAACGGCACCGACGCACCGGCAGAATTGCTGCCCGCTAACAGATGCAGGACGCCGACCGGGAAATTCAACTCTTCGAGAATCTGTACCAGGGTTTCGCCAACGGTGCCGGTGGCGCCGATCACGGCGATATCAAAGGTCTGGGTCATGGAGGCTGCCTCGGGCATTGCGGGGGGAGCGGCACTTTACCGGGTGCTTGGGGGGGCAGGCAATTAAGCTGGGGCTGGTGGTGGGGCTGATGATGCTATCGGGGGCAAGCCTCCTCCCACAGTGAACAGCATTTCAACGTTGGAATTCGGTCGAATGTGGGAGGGGGCTTGCCCCCGATAGCGCCCGAAAGAACAACAAAAAACCCGCGCCTGTCACCAGTCGCGGGTTTCTTGTATTGCCTCAGGCGATCAACGCTCCAGCAGGATCCGCAGCATGCGACGCAGCGGCTCGGCCGCGCCCCACAGCAGTTGGTCGCCGACGGTAAACGCGCCCAGGTACTGGGTGCCCATGTTCAACTTGCGCAGACGGCCCACCGGTACATTCAGGGTGCCGGTGACCTTGGTTGGGCTCAGCTCCTGCATGCTGATGTCGCGGTTGTTCGGCACCAGCTTGACCCAAGGGTTGTGCTGGCTGATCAGCCCTTCGATATCGGCGATCGGCACGTCTTTGTTCAGCTTGATGGTCAGCGCCTGGCTGTGGCAGCGCATGGCGCCGATGCGTACGCAGATGCCATCCACCGGGATCGGGCTCTTGAAGCGGCCGAGGATCTTGTTGGTTTCGGCCTGGGCCTTCCACTCTTCACGGCTCTGGCCGTTCGGCAGCTCTTTGTCGATCCACGGGATCAGGCTGCCAGCCAACGGCACGCCGAAGTTCTCGGTCGGGTACGCGTCGCTGCGCATGGCTTCGGCCACGCGGCGGTCGATGTCGAGGATCGCGCTGGCCGGATCGGCCAGTTGATCGGCGACCGCCGCGTGGGTCGCGCCCATCTGCTTGATCAGCTCACGCATGTTCTGCGCGCCGGCACCGGAGGCTGCCTGATACGTCATGGCGCTCATCCACTCGACCAGGCCGGCTTCGAACAAGCCGCCCAGGCCCATCAGCATCAGGCTGACGGTGCAGTTGCCGCCGACGTAGTTCTTGGTACCTGCGTCCAGCTGCTGGTCGATGACCTTGCGGTTGACCGGGTCAAGGATGATCACGGCGTCGTCCTGCATGCGCAGGCTCGACGCGGCGTCGATCCAATAACCCTGCCAGCCGGCGTCGCGCAGCTTGGGGAAGACTTCGCTGGTGTAGTCGCCACCCTGGCAGGTCAGGATCACGTCGAGGGTTTTGAGCTCGTCAATGCTGTAGGCGTCCTTGAGCGGGGCAATATCCTTGCCCACGGACGGCCCTTGGCCACCCACGTTCGAGGTGGTGAAAAACACCGGCTCGATAAGATCGAAATCCTGCTCTTCCAGCATCCGCTGCATGAGCACGGAACCGACCATACCGCGCCAACCGATCAGACCTACACGTTTCATCGCAACTACACCTTGTTAAAAAGTGGGCCGCCTTGCAGCAACAACTGCAAGCGGGCCCGAGAGATTACAGATTCCGCAACGCGGCGACTACTGCGTCGCCCATTTCTTGCGTACCGACTTTGGTGCAACCCTGCGACCAGATGTCGCCCGTGCGCAGGCCTTGGTCCAGCACCAGGCTCACCGCCTTCTCGATCGCGTCCGCCGCAATGCCCTGGTTGAAGCTGTAGCGCAGCATCATCGACACCGACAAAATGGTCGCCAACGGGTTGGCGATACCCTGGCCGGCGATGTCCGGTGCCGACCCGTGGCATGGCTCGTACATGCCCTTGTTGTGGGTGTCCAGGGACGCCGACGGCAGCATGCCGATGGAACCGGTGAGCATCGAGGCCTGGTCGGACAGGATGTCGCCGAACAGGTTGTCGGTAACGATCACGTCAAACTGCTTCGGCGCGCGCACCAGTTGCATGGCGGCGTTGTCGACGTACATGTGGCTCAGTTCGACGTCCGGGTAGTCCTTGGCCACTTCTTCAACGATTTCGCGCCACAGTTGGCTGGACGCCAGGACGTTGGCCTTGTCCACCGAGCAAATTTTCTTGCCGCGCACACGGGCCATGTCGAAACCGACACGGGCGATACGGCGGATTTCACTCTCGCTGTACGGCAGGGTGTCGTAGGCCTGACGCTCACCATTTTCCAACTCACGCACGCCACGTGGCGAGCCGAAGTAGATACCGCCGGTCAGCTCACGCACGATCAGGATATCCAGGCCCGCCACCACTTCCGGCTTGAGGCTGGAAGCGTCGGCCAGTTGCGGGTAGAGAATCGCCGGGCGCAGGTTGCCGAACAGGCCCAGTTGCGCACGGATCTTCAGCAGGCCGCGCTCAGGGCGGATATCACGCTCGATCTTGTCCCATTTCGGGCCACCCACGGCGCCGAGCAGCACAGCGTCGGCCGCACGGGCGCGGTCCAGGGTTTCATCGGCCAGAGGCACGCCGTGCTTGTCGATGGCCGCGCCGCCGATCACGTCGTGGCTCAATTCGAAGCCCAGGCTGTACTTGGTGTTGGCCAGTTCCAGGACCTTGACCGCTTCGGCCATGATTTCCGGGCCAATACCGTCGCCAGGGAGAATCAGAATCTGCTTGCTCATGCGTTCCTCATTTCATCAAGCGACCCGCCCGTGGGCAGGTCGGGAAAAATAATCAGCGTTCGGCCCAGACCACCAGTACGTCGGTGCTGAAGGTGCCGTCGGCCTGAATTTCGTAGTAATCGCGCACTTCCTGGCCCATTGCCTGCTGCAGTTGCAGGATCGCAGCACGCAAGGCCGGTGGCGTGCGCATGCGCTCGACCCATGAGCTGTATTCCAGGCGCAGGCGCTGGCGACTGCTGTTGCGCACATGCAAGCCGGCTTCGCTGAGCTGGCGCATCCACTCGGCGGCGGAATAATCGCGCACGTGGCTGGTATCGCGCAGCACTTCGACGGTTTGCAGGTAAGTGTCCAACAGCGGGCTGCCCGGTGACAAGACGTCTACAAACGCCGCCACGCCGCCCGGCTTGAGCACCCGACGGACTTCGCGCAGGGCCAGGCCGAGGTCGCTCCAATGGTGCGCCGAATAGCGGCTGAACACGAAGTCGAATTCGCCATCGGCAAACGGCAGGCGCTCGGCAGCGCCGTGCACGGTGCTGATGTTGCCCAGGCCACGATCCTTGGCAGCGGCTGCCACCACGTCGAGCATCTGCTGGGACAGGTCGTAGGCCACCACTTCCTTGACCAGCGGGGCCACATGGAAACTCACGTGACCGGCACCGCAACCCAGGTCCAGCAGTCGCGCAGCGCCCTGCCCGGCCAGTTCGGCCTGGAGCAACGCGAATTCGGTGCCTTGGGCGTGCACGGCACTGCTCAGGTAGGCAGAGGCTTGTTCGCCGAATTGTTTTTGCACGACTTGGGTATGGGCGGTGTTGGTCATGGTGGCATCCTTCAAGGGTTGTGTTGCTAGTACCGGCCCTATCGGGGGCAAGCCCCCTCCCACAGGGGAACGCATTCCAAATGTGGGAGAGGGCTTGCCCCCGATGAGGCCGGTCCTGCCTACATCAATTCAGGCGTCACGAAACAACCATGGCTGGCTCGCCCGGTGCTTGGCTTCAAACGCCGCAATCGCATCGCCGTCCTGCAAGGTCAGGCCGATATCGTCCAGGCCGTTGAGCAGGCAGTGCTTGCGGAACGCATCGACTTCAAAGTGATACACCTTGCCATCCGGGCGGGTCACGGTTTGCGCGGCCAGGTCAATGGTCAACTGATAACCCACATCGGCTTCCACCGCTTTGAACAGCTCATCCACTTCCGCATCGCTCAAGATGATCGGCAACAGGCCGTTCTTGAAGCTGTTGTTGAAGAAGATGTCGGCATAGCTCGGCGCGATGATGCTGCGAAAGCCATATTCTTCCAGGGCCCACGGCGCGTGCTCACGGCTGGAGCCGCAGCCGAAGTTCTCGCGGGCCAGCAGCACGCTGGCGCCCTGGTAGCGCTCGGCGTTGAGCACGAAGTCCTTGTTCAACGGGCGCTTGGAGTTGTCCTGGTAGGCGTAGCCCACGTCCAGGTAGCGCCACTCGTCGAACAGGTTAGGGCCGAAACCGGTGCGCTTGATCGACTTCAAGAACTGCTTGGGGATGATCTGGTCGGTGTCCACGTTGGCACGGTCCAACGGCGCGACAAGGCCTGTGTGTTGGGTAAAAGCTCTCATCGGGTATTCCTCAGATCAATTCGCGAACGTCGATGAAACGACCGTTGACGGCAGCCGCGGCGGCCATGGCCGGGCTGACCAGGTGGGTACGACCACCGGCGCCCTGGCGCCCTTCAAAGTTACGGTTGGAGGTGGACGCGCAATGCTCGCCGGACTCCAGGCGGTCCGGGTTCATCGCCAGGCACATCGAGCAGCCCGGCTCACGCCATTCAAAACCGGCGTCGAGGAAGATCTTGTCCAAGCCTTCCGCTTCGGCTTGCGCCTTGACCAGGCCCGACCCCGGCACCACGATGGCTTGCTTGATGGTCGAGGCGACTTTACGGCCCTTGGCGATCACCGCCGCAGCGCGCAGGTCTTCGATCCGCGAGTTGGTGCAGGAGCCGATAAACACGCGATCCAACTGGATGTCGGTGATCGCCTGGTTGGCTTTCAAGCCCATGTACTTCAATGCACGCTCGATGGAGCCACGCTTGACCAGGTCGGCTTCCTGCGCCGGGTCCGGCACGTTCTGGTCGACGGCCAGGACCATTTCCGGCGAGGTGCCCCAGCTGACTTGCGGCTTGATCTGGGCAGCGTCCAACTCGACCACGGTGTCGAACACCGCATCGGCGTCGGAGACCAGGTCTTTCCAGGCTTCGACAGCCGCGTCCCAATCAGCGCCTTTCGGGGCGAATGGACGACCTTTGACGTATTCGATGGTTTTTTCGTCCGCCGCCACCATCCCCACACGGGCGCCAGCTTCGATGGACATATTGCAGATGGTCATGCGGCCTTCGATGGACAGGTCGCGAATGGCGCTGCCGGCGAACTCGATGGCATGGCCGTTACCGCCGGCGGTGCCGATCTTGCCGATCACCGCGAGCACGATGTCCTTGGCGGTGACGCCGAACGGCAACTTGCCTTCGACCTTCACCAACATGTTCTTCATTTTTTTGGCGACCAGGCACTGGGTGGCGAACACATGTTCCACCTCGGAGGTGCCGATGCCATGGGCCAAGGCGCCGAACGCACCGTGGGTCGAGGTGTGGGAGTCGCCGCAGACCACGGTCATGCCCGGCAAGGTGGCGCCCTGCTCCGGGCCAATCACGTGAACGATCCCTTGACGCACGTCATTCATCTTGAATTCGGTGATGCCATATTCGTCGCAGTAATCGTCGAGGGTCTGTACCTGCAAACGCGACACCGTGTCGACAATGGCGTCGATCCCGCCCTTGCGTTCCGGGGTGGTCGGCACGTTGTGGTCCGGGGTGGCGATGATGGAGTCGACGCGCCAGGGCTTGCGCCCGGCCAGCCGCAGGCCTTCGAACGCTTGGGGCGAGGTCACTTCATGGATGATGTGACGGTCGATATAGATCAGCGACGAGCCATCGTCGCGCCGTTTCACTTCATGGGAATCCCAAAGCTTGTCGTAAAGCGTTTTGCCGGCCATCAGTCGGTCCTCATCAGCGGTATTTCTATGCCCTGGGTCTTGAGACATTCAATAACCCTTTGGCTTGTGAGGCTGATGGTATGGCGCTACATTAAATAACTCAAATTCATATTTTTTATGCTTTGGATTACCAACTGGAATACAACAATGGACCTGGCCAACCTCAATGCCTTTATTGCCATCGCCGAGACCGGCAGCTTCTCCGGCGCCGGTGAACGCCTGCACCTGACCCAACCGGCCATCAGCAAGCGCATCGCCGGCCTGGAACAGCAATTGAAGGTGCGTTTATTCGATCGCCTGGGCCGTGAAGTCGGCCTGACCGAGGCCGGCCGTGCCCTGCTGCCGCGCGCCTATCAGATTCTCAACGTGCTGGACGACACCCGCCGCGCCCTCACCAACCTCACCGGCGAAGTCAGCGGGCGCCTCACCTTGGCCACCAGCCACCATATCGGCCTGCACCGTCTGCCGCCGGTATTGCGCACGTTCACCCGCACGTACCCGAACGTGGCACTGGACATCCAGTTTCTCGATTCGGAGGTCGCCTATGATGAAATTCTGCACGGTCGCGCCGAAGTGGCGGTGATCACCCTGGCGCCCGCCCCCCACAACCTGGTGCGCGCCACTCCTGTGTGGGACGACCCGCTGGATTTCGTGGTGGCACCGGAGCACAGCCTGATCAGCAACGGCCCGGTCAACCTGGCCGATATCGCCGGGCACCCGGCGGTCTTTCCCGGCGGCAATACCTTTACCCATCATATTGTCAGCCGCTTGTTCGAGGCCCAGGGCCTGACGCCAAACATCGCCATGAGCACTAACTACCTGGAAACCATCAAGATGATGGTTTCCATTGGCCTGGCCTGGAGCGTGCTGCCGCGCACAATGCTCGATGACCAGGTGGCAAGTATCGCTTTGCCGGGCATACAACTCAGTCGCCAGCTAGGCTATATCGTGCACACTGAAAGGACGCTGTCGAACGCTGCGCGGGCGTTCATGAGCCTGCTGGATGCACAAGTCGATCTGCCAGGAGCATCGGCATGACACTGTGCGGCCTCAAGGCCTGACTGAACCCGCGCTGTTTGCCCATCGAGCCAAGGCCCTTTGATAATGCGCAACCCCGTCGATTCCGTGCCACCCCTACCCCGCATCTACGCCCTTGACCCTCAAGAAGCGGAACGAAGCTGGGACAGCGCTCCGCAGTTGCTGGCAGCTCTGAACGCCGCACGGCTGGGAGCGTGGTGCTGGGAAATCGAAACCGGCCGGATCAGTTGGTCCCGAGGCACCCAGGCGCTGTTTGGCTTCGACCCCCACCAGCCGCTGCCCAGGGACGTGGATTACCTTGACCTGCTGGCACCGCAGGATCGCGCCCGGGTCGTTCGGGCCTTTCACGCGGTGCTGGCCGGCGAGCCGTTCGAACAGGCCATGCACCACCACATCCAATGGCCGGATGGCAGCCACCACTGGCTGGAGATCAACGGCAGCCTGGCACCGGACAAGGCCGGCCGGCGCCGCATGATCGGGGTGATCCGCGAGACCACCCGCCAACGCGAACGGGAACACGCCCTCAGCCACTCCGAAAAACGCTTCGCGACGCTGTTTCACCTGTGCCCGAACATGGTCCTGCTGACCCGCCAGTCGGATGGCCTGATCAGCGAGGCCAACCAGTATTTCCAGATGCTGTTCGGCTGGCCATTGGCCGAAGCGATAGGCCGCACCACCCTGGAACTGGGCCTGTGGCGCCATCCCGAGCAACGCGCGCAACTGGTCAAGGCGACCCAGCGCAAAGGTGAACCCATCACCATGGAAGTACAGTTCTGCGCCAGCAGTGGACAGATCCACGATGGCACCCTCAGCGCGCAAAAGGTCGAGCTGGAGGGCGAGGCCTATTTGCTCAGCACCTTCCTCGACACCACCGAACGCAAAAACGCCGAGCAGGCCCTCAAGGACAGCCAGGAACGCCTCGACCTGGCGCTGGACTCGGCGCAGTTGGGCACCTGGGATTGGCATATCCCCAGCGGCATGCTCTACGGCTCAGCCCGTGCCGCCCAGCTGCATGGCCTGCCGGCCGAGCCCTTCCATGAATCCTTCGAGGCATTTTTCGAGGGCATGCCCAAGGAAGAGCGCGAGAACATGCGCAACGCCTACCGCACCCTGCGCGAAGGCCCGGCCGGCAATTATCAACTGACTTACCGCGTGCAACTGGAAGACGGCAGCTCACGCTACCTGGAAAGCCGCGCGCGCCTGTACCGCGACGAAAAAGGCGCTCCGCTGCGCATGGCCGGCACCCTGCTGGATATCACCGACCAGGTCGAGCGCGAACAACGGCTGACCGCCTCCGAAGAAAAATTCGCCAGCCTGTTCCAGGCCAGCCCCGACCCGATTTGCGTCACTTGCCTGGAAAGTGGCGCGTTTATCGAAATCAACCCGGCCTTCACCCAGACCTTTGGCTTCACCGCCGCCGAAGTGCTCGACAAGAGCGCCGAACAGATCGGCCTGTGGGATGAGTCGAGCAGGCGCCTGCAACGAATCGAACAAGTCATACGCGACCAGGCGCTGAACAATGTCGCCATCGTGGTGCACCACAAGGACGGCCAAAGCCTGACGTGCGTGATTTCCAGCCGACTGATCAAGGTCGGCGACCAGCCGTGCATCGTCACGACGCTGCGGGACATCACCCAGCAGCAACGCTCGGAAGCCGCGCTGAAGGCCAGCGAAGAAAAATTCGCCAAGGCGTTCCACTCCAGCCCCGACGCGATTTCCATCACCGAGCGCGACACCGGCCGCTATGTGGAAGTCAACGATGGCTTCTGCCGCCTGACCGGTTTTCGCGCCGAAGAAGCCATCGGCCTGACGCTCTACCAGATCGGCATCTGGGCCGATGAAAAACAACGCGCCGCGCTGCTGGCCGAATTGCAGCTCAAGGGGCGCATCCATCACCTGGAAATGCTCTGGCACAACAAGCGCGGCGAGGTATTGACGGTGGAAGTGTCGGTCGAACCGATCACTCTCAATGAAACCCCGTGCCTGCTGCTGACCGCTCGGGACGTGAGCCTGCTGAAAAACGCGCAGGCTCAGATTCGCCACCTGGCCTATCACGACCCGCTGACCAACCTGCCCAACCGCGCCTTGCTGATGGACCGGCTGAGCCAACAGATTGCCTTGCTCAAGCGCCATAATTTGCGCGGCGCCCTGCTGTTTCTCGACCTCGATCACTTCAAGCACATCAACGACTCCCTCGGCCATCCGGTGGGCGACACCGTGTTGAAAATCGTCACTGCCCGCCTGGAAGCCAGCGTGCGCATGGAAGACACCGTGGCGCGCCTGGGAGGCGATGAATTCGTGGTGCTGCTCAGCGGCCTGGACGGCACCCGCACGGCAGTCAGCGCCCAGGTTCAGGAACTGGCCGATACCCTGCGCGAACTGCTCTCGGAACCGATGTTCCTCGACGGCCATCGGCTGCAAGTCACGCCGAGCATTGGCGTAGCGCTGATTCCCGACCATGGCTCGACCCCGGCGGACCTGCTCAAGCGTGCCGACATCGCCCTGTATCGCGCCAAGGATTCCGGGCGCAACACCACGCAGATGTTCCACAACAGCATGCAGAAGACCGCCAGCGAGCGGCTGCGCATGGAAACCGACCTGCGCCTGGCCCTGTCACGCGGCGAATTCAGCGTGCATTACCAGCCCCAGGTGGATGCGCGCGGCAACAAGATTGTCGGTGCCGAGGCCCTGGTGCGCTGGCAGCATCCGCAGCTGGGCGCACAGTCGCCATCGGAATTTATCAAGGTCCTGGAAGACAGTGGCCTGATCCTCGAAGTGGGCACCTGGATCCTCGATGAAGCCTGCGCCGCGTTTCAGCAACTGATTACCGAAGGTCTGGTAGACCCGCTGAACTTCAGCCTGTGCGTGAACATCAGCCCCCGGCAGTTTCGCCAGGCCGATTTTGTCGAACGGGTGGAGCACAGCCTCAAGCAACATCAACTGCCCCACAGCCTGCTGAAACTGGAAATCACCGAAGGCATCGTGATCCAGAACCTGGAAGACACCGTGGCCAAGATGCGTCGCCTGAAAAAACTCGGCGTCAGCTTTGCCATGGACGATTTCGGCACCGGTTATTCCTCCCTGACTTACCTCAAGCGCCTGCCGGTGGATGCGCTGAAGATCGATCAGTCCTTTGTCCGCGATGCCACCCACGACCCCAACGACGCGGAAATCATCCGTGCCATCGTGGCCATGGCCCGCAGCCTGAACCTGGAAGTCATCGCCGAAGGGGTGGAGACCGCGGAGCAACTGGCGTTCCTGCAAAAGCTGGGGTGCCATTTGTTCCAAGGGTATTTGCACAGCCGGCCATTGCCGATCGAAGCGTTCAGACGGTTGCTGGAATAACCCTCACGCCAGCTTCAAGGCCCGCAACCCGGTATTCATCCATCGCGATGACGCCAGGCGGTGTTTTTGCCCATAGTAGTCAACCGCACCGTTGACCACCGCGACCGAATGGAAACTGTCCGCCAGGGTACCGATCGCACCGTTCGCCAGCTCCTCAACAGTACTTTCGCGCATATAGCCAAACAGCCCGAGACGCCGCAGCGCCTCCCCTGGCGTTTCCCCGTCGTTGAGGGTTTCCAAAGCCACCGCATAACCCTGCCCGGCCCGCGAATCGTTATTCTCCAATTGCGCGCGCTTGGCGCTGACGGCGTACAGAAAGTTCGCATAGCTCAGCAATTGCGGGTGGGCGCCACGAAAGTTCGAGGCTTGTGTCGCCTGGCTGACTTCATCATGGCTCAATTGCAGCCTGAAGGAATCCCGCATGGTCACGTCAAAGCCATCCGGGGTGAGGTGAATGTGCTTATAGATACCCTGGGTGTCCTGCCCGAAGCGCATCAGGGCCGCCTTGATCGCTGAAACGGTGACGCAATTACCTTCCGCACCTTGATAGAACCCCTCCCAGATTTGCCCAGGCGACGGGTTTTCGGCCTCATGGGACACCGCCCGGGCATCGCTGCGCAGCGGTTTCCTATCGTCAAACAATACATACCCGTAGTCCTGATGCCTGCCCCCCTCTTTGACTAACGCGGCACCAAAGTCATGCGTCTGCATGACGCCCACCGCCCCGTTGAGCTTCATGTCGTTCGACGAGACAAACTGCGAAAGGCCGTACACCCCCATGCCCTGCAAACACCGCTTGAGCGTCTCGCCCTCGACGGTCTTTGACAAGGCCGCGCCAAACGTCGAGTAGCCGTGGGTCATCTGCTTGCGTTTCACAAAGGCGGCGAACACAAAGTTGGCATCCCTGACCGCACCGTCGTCCTCACCGGCAAAGCGTGAGGCCTGCGCCGCCTGTTCCATTTCCTGGCGCGAAAGACGAACCTTGAATTCATCCTTCATCGTGACTTCATAGCCATCACCTGAACGCTTGACCTCGTTGAACATCCCAGCAGGATGTTGTCCGAAGGTCATCATCATCAACTTGATGACCGCCGCATGGCTGCTGCAATCAAAATGCTCGCCGAACCGACGTTGCGTCGCGTTAAATGCCCGGGCGATGTCGGCGGGCTTTTCCCCTGCATGCTTCGAAGAAAGCTCCGACAAAGCCTGGCCTTGCACACTCACCGGAGTCACCGGACGAGCCAATACCGAGATATTCATCTGCTGGATTCCTGGTGTTTATCGAAACCGCAGAACGCGCAGCCAGGACGCCCCCCCTAGCGTTGATCGAGTGCGCCCAAGAAGGCTGCAGCGTTCAATTCACGTCAGTCACATAAGCGCTACGGCCTGGCCTTGGGTAGGAGCCGAGCCTTGGCGGCCCCATAACTCCTCACGACCATTGATGACCGCCACCGAATGCCCGGTTCGATTGCACATCCCCAGTTGCCCGCGAGCGAGCTCACTGACGGCGACGCGCTTCATGTGCTTCCTTAACCCCAGTCGCAAAAAACCCTCCCCTGGCCCGGTCTCATCCTCGCCATCGTTCAAACTGCGGATCGCGGCCTGATAACTGCGGCTCGCCGTACGATCGTTGTTTTCCATCTGTGCCCGCTTGGCACTGGCGGCGAAGAGAAACTGCGCATCCTGAAGCATGCCTTTGTCGGCCCCGATAAACTTCGCGCCCCGCGCACCTTCGATCAATTCACGATCACTCAGGGTAAGCCTGAAGTCATCGCGCATGATCACTTGATAACCATCGCCAGTTCTTTGCACCTCCTTGAAAATATCCGTAGGGCTTTGGCCGAATCGATGCATCGCGGCCTTAATGGCCGACACCGTCACACAGTTGCCATCGGGCCCCTGGCGAAACCCGCTCCAGATATTGTCCGGCTTGGTGCCGTTTCGCTTATTCGAAAGGCCTGGGATATTCACCGCAGGCGCCGGCCGTGGCGCCACAGGTTCTGGTACCACTCGCGGTGCCACCTCGGGGCGCGGAGGCGGTATATCGGGGACTGTTTTTTCTTTCCTCTCAGACAGCAAGTTAATCAACTGAGTAAAAAACGAAGAAAACAGCGCCATCATTGTATTGATAGCTTCTGAATTATCACCCACTCCAGTCGTACTTCCTTGCACAGTAGGTGCGAAGCGAATACCACGCTCGGCAGTAATGGATGGCGGGGTTGGTTCATTGCTGGCATTCAAAGAATCAATAGGCAATACCTGGCGCACATCCACGACACGTGCAACATTATTAATTGAACAACACGACATATAGTCCTCCACGAGCAGGCACTTCTCTAAACTTTAAGTTCAAGAAGTACGCGTTCTATTCAAAGTATCGAGATCAGCTGAGTCAGGACATGGACTTCGGACGTGGCGCGAACCGCCAGTCCCTTGGATCAAATCGATTATCAGCTGGGCTTGGACTGGTTAAATCCGGGATAACCGGAGGTGTCGGTTGCGGCATGACCTCAGGGGTTGGCTTTACGTTGGGTTTCACATCCAGCTTGACCTCCGGCCGTGGGCTTGGGGTTATTCCTGGCTGGACCTCAGGCTTGGGGTTGGGCGTTACGCCGGGGTTCACATCCAGCTTGACCTCTGGCCGTGGGCTTGGCGTTATCCCTGGCTGGACCTCAGGCTTGGGGTTGGGCGTTACGCCGGGGTTCACATCCAGCT
>NZ_JBMDIS010000089.1:0-25615 GCF_057808775.1 Pseudomonas sp. FG86
TGCTGCGCAGCCCAACGCGGGGCAAGCCCGCTCGCCACAACAAGCCCGCTCGCCAGCTCCCACAGGTAGGATTCGCGGTTTTTTTTAGAAAGTGGTGCGTACGCCGAATTGCACGCTACGCCCCGGTGCCGGCGCGATGTCACGCAGGATCGAGCTGGCATACCGCACGGTCTGGTTGGTCAGGTTCTCACCGTTGACGAACGCCAGCCACTGGCTGCCTCCCACATTGAAGCGATACCCCGCGCTGGCGCCCAGGGTGGTGTAGCCATCGGTGCCGCTTTCGTTATCTGGCACACGGCCTTGGCCTGCGGCATGTTCCACGTCGATGCGCGCCTGCCAGCGGTCCAGTTCCCATAGCAGGCCGCTGTTCAAGCGCAGCGGTGCAATACGCGGCAAGGCTTCGCCGGTGTCGAGGTTGGTGGCGCGGGTGTAGTCGCCCGACAGTTCCAGCGCGAACTTACCGTAGGCGCTTTCGCCGAGCTTCCAGTGATCCTGGGCTTCGAAGCCGGCGAAACGGGCGCGCACGCCGGAGTATTCATACTCAGGGATGCCGCTTGCGTCTTCTTCGCCTTCGTCGTTTAGCGTACGACCCGTTCCCAGCAGCCCGATGTAGTTGGAAAAGCGGCTGTAGAACACACCGAAGCTGCCCTTGTGGGTGCCATTGTCAAAGCGCAGCGCCAGGTCGCTGGACACCGCTTTTTCTTTCTTCAGGTTGGCATCGCCCAGTTCGTAGGTGCCGGTGGCGACGTGGGCGCCATTGGCGTACAGCTCATAGAACGTCGGTGCGCGTTCGGTGTAGCCCAGGGTCGCGGCCACGGACCAGACGGGTGTGAGGGTGTAGACCGCCCCGGACGACAGGCTGCCGGCGGTGAAGTCATTGGCCTTGTCGGCATTGGCGAAGCGCGCGTTGCCTTTGGCGTCCGGGTCAACACGGGTGTGTTCCAGGCGCCCGCCGAGGCTGAGTTTCAGGCGTTCGGTGGCCTGCATGTCCTCAAGGATAAACAGCGCGCCAGCGTTGGTGTCGGTTTGCGGCACGAAGGCTTCTTCACCCAGGGCCGAGAACTCATTGCGAGTCACTTGCGCGCCGACCACGCCGTCGAACGGGCCGATTGGCTGGTGGCGCGCTTCAACCCGCGCTTCATAGCCCTTGTTCTTGAAAATCGTGCCGGTTTCACCGCCTTCGATTTCGCGGTGTTCGTAGTCGGTGTAGCCGGCGTCGAGTTTCACCGAAGTAAACGGGCCTTGCAGGTTGCGCATCTCGGAGGCGAACGCGTAGTGATCCTGCTTCATGCGGATGCGCACGTCCTGCTCGGCGGGGGAGCCGTAGTTACTGTCATAGCTGCTGTAGGACAGCCCGGCGTAACCATCGTCCCAGGTGTAGGAGCCGCCGACTGCACCGCCGTCCTGACGCCCGTCACTGTTGCCCAGGCGGCCATTTTTACCGGGGCCATCTTCGGCCTCAGGCGCATGGCGGCTGCGGGCAAAGCCTGGGATTTTCAGATCGTTGAATTCCCGCGCGTTGGCGTCCAGGTGCAGGGCGAAGGTGCCATTGCCGGCTTCCAGTTTGCCGGCGCTGCTGCGCGTGGTGTCGGCGCCGCCGTAGCGCAGTTCACCGGCACCGTGGATGCCTTCGATGGCTTCGGTGGGGATGCGGTTGTCGAAGGTATTGACTACGCCGCCGATGGCGCTGCCGCCATACAAGAGGGCGGCCGGGCCACGCACGATTTCAATGCGCTCGACATTGACCGGGTCCAGCGGCACCGCGTGGTCGTAGGACAGTGACGACGCGTCCAGCGCGCCGACGCCATTGCGCAGGAGGCGAATGCGGTCGCCGTCCTGGCCGCGAATGATCGGCCGGCTGGCACCGGGGCCAAAGTAGGACGACGACACACCCGGCTGCTTGTTCAAGGTTTCGCCGAGGCTGCCTTTTTGTTGCAGGGTCAGGTTATCGCCTTCGAGCACGGTGGTCGGCGATGCGAGTTGTTCGTTGCCCAGCGGGTTGCCGGTGATGACCTGGGGGGGCAGTTCCAGGGCGTGGGCTTCGGCGCTGATCAACAGGGCGGCGGCCAGGGGGGACAGGCGCCAGAGAGGGGAGCGGGACATCGTACATTCCTTGGCAAAACAGCAAAAAAGAGAAGGCTGAAACGGTAGTGAAAGGCTGGATTTTGGTAATTACTGTTACAATATAACATCTCTTTTTTTGCTGAAAAGGGGAACTTTTCCCAGGGGCTATATTCAATGCGGTGCTTCCACCTGTACGCCCCGTCGGCTAAGGTGCGCGGCTGTGTTTCCTCTTTTTGCAAAAGGCCCGGCATGACCGCGACAAGCAACGACCCCCTCCACGGCGTGACCCTTCAGCACGTCCTCACCACCCTGGTGGAACACTACGAATGGGCGGGCCTCGCCGAGCGCATTGATATCCGCTGCTTCAAGAGCGACCCGAGCATCAAGTCCAGCCTCACCTTCCTGCGCAAGACCCCCTGGGCGCGCGAAAAAGTCGAAGGGTTGTACGTCAAGTTGATGCGCACCAAACGCCCGCTGGACTGATGACATGAAGCGGTATGTGGCGGCAGCGGCGCTGGCCGGTTGGACAGGGTTGGCGATTCAGCAGTACCTGATTTTCTATTCGCGCTGGCAAGCCGGTGCCAGCCTGTTGGGCGGGTTGATCAACTTTTTCAGTTTCTTCACTGTGCTCACCAACACCCTGGTGGTTGTGGTGCTGAGCTATGCGCTGGTCAACCGCGAGTCTGCCGCGAAGCGGTTTTTCCATTCACCCAGGATCAGCAGCGCGATTGCCGCGAGCATCATCGTGGTGAGCCTGGCGTACAACCTGCTGCTGCGGCATTTGTGGAGCCCCACGGGCTTCCAATTCATTGCCGACGAATTGCTGCACGACGTGATGCCGGCGCTGTTTGTCATCTACTGGTGGCGTTGGGTACCCAAGGGCACCTTGCGCCTCAAGCACATTGCCGGGTGGATGATTTACCCACTGGTGTACTTCGGCTATGTGCTGCTGCGCGGGCATCTGCTCGGGCAATATCAGTACCCGTTCATT
This sequence comes from Pseudomonas sp. FG86, assembly GCF_057808775.1. Taxonomy (NCBI): domain Bacteria; kingdom Pseudomonadati; phylum Pseudomonadota; class Gammaproteobacteria; order Pseudomonadales; family Pseudomonadaceae; genus Pseudomonas; species Pseudomonas sp. FG86. The sequence goes on from NZ_JBMDIS010000089.1 coordinate 3,056, forward strand.
GACGTGGACACCCTCGGTTATCCACAAGTGTTTGTGAATGCCGGGGGCATCTTGGCGGGGTTCGTGCTGATCGCGTTGGTGGTGGTGGGGCTGGATAAAGTCATCAAGCCCCGCGCCTGACTCACCTACTGCGTAGCGCCTGCCGGGGCGCTGCATGCCTATTTCAAGCACCACCAGCACCTTGCGCCCGAACGGCCACGCTTCCAAGCGCTGCACTAAAGCGCCTATGGCGGTCTTTAGATTTTTATTAACTATTTAACTCTTTAGTTGATCTGTTCAGGCAGATACTGTGGTTTCCTTGCATATGTAATCTTATTCTTACATACATATCTTACACTGAAGTATTCTCATTAATCATCGTGTAGTCTTTTACTTACAGCCTATTTGTAAAGTTTTGGCAAATAGCCACAACTGTCCTACGTATCTTGATGTAACAGAGCTACGCACTTCTGCGAAACAGACGGCTTACATAGTGGCGTTGGCGGTAGAAACTTGCCTCGCTTCGAACATGCTGCTGATTTGCAATGCAAATAGTTGGAAAAAAAGTCTTGCGGTACTACTGCATGATCCAACCGTTTATCGACATGAAGTCAGAAGCGTAAACCTGTTCGGCGCTTGGATAAGTCCTGCGCACCACTTCTGCAGGGTTTCTATATGACGTTTATTGATTTGTGAGTATTGGCAAATGAAAACCAAAATGAAAACTGCGCTGTTGTCTCTCGGTCTGTTGGTGGGTTCGATGTCTGTCGCTCATGCGGCGGATGGAACGATCACGTTTACCGGGTCGGTCCACTCGGGTGCCTGCTCCATTAAGCCTGAATCCGTAGATCAGAGCATTCCGCTGGGGGCGATCGCAAAGCATCAGTTGGAATCGGGCGGCAAGTCTGAAGCCCGGCCAGTGCGCATTGAACTTGAAGGCTGCGATTTGACTGGCCTCACAGATAACACGGTGACCACGACCTTCACGGGCGCACCCTCGTCCGTTGTGCCGGGGGCGATCGGTACCATCGGTGGCGCAGGCGGCGTGGGCATCATGATGACGCATGGCAGCAAGCCTATTGAGTTGGGTGTCCCTACGACCCCGCAGGCCATTGCCGCCGGCAACAACACGTTGCAGTTCGGTGCCTATGTTCAAGGCGCCGCCACGGGTGCCATCGTCCCGGGCAGTTTCACCGCGGTAACCAATTTCACCTTGGCTTATCAGTAAGTCTTTCCCCCGTCACTTAACGGTGACGGGGGAAGTTGGCGGGAGATAACGGTGAAAACGGTGAAAACATTCATAAACCTCGCTATCACCTCTTCATTGACGTTGTTCATCAGCCCTTGCGTTTTGGCCAAGACGCCTGAGCAGGGCGCGGGCGTCGTCACGCTGGGGGGAGAGGTCATTGACTCAGCGTGCGGGCTGGAATTGGCCAGCGTCGATCAATCCATCGAAATGCCCCACGAACCCATCGGCCGGTTGCTGCGAAACACAATGGGAGCACCACACCCCTTCCAGTTGCGCCTGGTCAATTGCTCATTGACTCGCCCTGACCCGTTGCGCCCAGGCCAAACCTTGCCTGATTGGGAGCATCTGCAAGTGACATTTGACGGCCCTCCCGACAGAGACGGTCGCTCTTTTGCGGCCTCGGGTGATTCGCAGGGTATTGCTTTTCATATTTGGGATGCGACGGGACAAGAGAGTGTTCCAGGTGAGCCGATGCCTTTGAAACCGTTGATTGAAGGTGACATGACACTTCACTACACGCTTCGCCTGGTGGGCAACGGATTGCCACTGTTACCTGGAGCTCACAGTGCCGCAGTGCGGTTCAAGTTGGAATACTTTTGAACAGTGATGGGTTGCTTTCATGTTGAATGCGTCGAAGATCAAAAAAACGCTCCGTCCAAGTCTCCTTGGCGGGTTGATGTCTGTGGCGGGAACTGCATTGGGTGCCGGGGATATCGAGTTCAATACCGATGTTCTCGATCTCAGCGACCGCACTAATATTGACTTGTCTCAGTTCGCACGCAGCGGGTTTATTCTGCCAGGCACCTACTCGATGGTCGTGCAGATAAATAGCCAGCCTATTTCTGAGCAATCAGTGGCGTTTTATCCCCCCGATAATGATCCCAAAGGCAGCCAAGCCTGTTTATCGCGTGAGCTTGTTGACCAGTTGGGCCTCAAAGAGGCCGAGGTTGTCAGGCTCACATGGTGGAAAGGCGGGGAATGCCTGGATATTCAAGGCTTGCCGGGTACGCAGGTCAGTGGCGATCTAGCCTCCTCCACACTGAACATCAGCCTCCCTCAAGCCTACCTTGAGTACAGCGCCATCAATTGGGATCCGCCCTCCCGCTGGGATGATGGGGTGCCCGGGCTATTGATTGACTACAACCTGACAGCGCAATCCAGCGCCCAAAAAAATGACCGGACCAACAACTTCACTGGCAACGGAACAGTGGGGGCCAATGCCGGGGCTTGGCGCCTGAGGGCCGATTGGCAGGGGCGTATCGACAAAGACCGCGAGGAAGCGTCCAGGCATCCGCAGTTGGAATGGAGTCGCTACTACGCTTATCGCGCCATTCCTGCACTGAAGGCACGTTTGGTCCTGGGTGAGGATTACCTGTATTCGGACCTGTTTGACAGCTTCCGCTTTACCGGTGCCGCGCTCAACTCGGATGAAAGCCAACTGCCACCGAACCTGCGTGGCTATGCCCCTGAAGTGGTCGGGGTCGCCAAGACCAATGCCAGGGTCATCATCAGCCAGCAAGGGCGGGTGCTGTATGAAACGCTGGTCGCGGCGGGGCCTTTTCGCATCCAGGACTTGAATGACGCGGTGTCCGGCAGGCTGGATGTGCGGGTGGAAGAGCAGGACGGTTCGGTCCACACCTTCCAGATCGATACGGCAGGCGTTCCCTACCTGACGCGCCCCGGGCACGTCCGTTACAAACTGTCGGCTGGGCGACCGTCCAATCTCCAGTACGGCGCTGACGGCAACTTTTTCGGCAGTGGCGAGTTCTCGTGGGGCATCGCTAATGGCTGGTCGCTGTATGGCGGCAGCATCACCGATAACAATTACCGCGCGTTGTCTGTCGGGGTCGGTCGTGACCTGTTGGCATTCGGCGCCGTATCGCTGGATGCCACCCAGTCCCACGCAAGCGTTTGGAATGAAACGCTCTCGGGCAAATCCTACCGTCTTCAATACTCCAAGAACTTTGAAGAGTACGACAGCCAGATCACCTTTGCCGGCTACCGTTTTTCCGAGAAAAACTACTTGAGCATGAGCGAGTACCTGGATGCTCGTCATTACGGGAGGAACGGCGAACTCGCGGGGCTCAACGAGTTCGGCGAACGCCACGGCGATTGGCGACCTATCGGCGGTAGCAAAGCGCTCTATACGGCGACCGTTAATAAGCAGTTCCGTGATCTGGGCGCCACCGTTTATGCCAGTTACAACAAACAAACGTATTGGGAGCGGCCGGCCACTCAACGTTGGAACTTGTCGGTGTCACGCTACTTCAATGTGGGCACCGTCAAGAACATGAGCCTGGCCCTGAATATGTACCGTACTCAGGAGTACAGCTACAAGGATAACGGCATGGCGCTGACGGTCAGCTTGCCGTTGGGGCCGACCGGCACACTGTCGCTGGACGCTGGCAGAGCGGCCGGCAGTAACAGTTTTTCGACGCGCTACAGTGATCGCCTCGATGAGCGCAACAGTTACCAGCTCAGTGCCAGCGATAAGGCTGCCAGTGGTTATCTGAGTCATATCGGTGACCAGGCAGACATTGATCTTGCCGCCAGTCGACAAGAGGGCAATGCCAGCAGCCTCAGTGTGTCTGCGCGTGGCGGTGGCACGCTCACGCCTTACGGTGCGGCCCTGCATCGTACCCACAGTACGGGCGGGACCCGCCTGATGATCGATACCGCCGGTGTGCCGGATGTGCCCGTGCGCGGTTACGGCACACCGACCCGCAGCAACGCCTTCGGCAAAGCGGTCATTTCCGACATCGGCAGCTATCAGCGTACAGCCGCCAGTGTCGACCTGGAGAGCTTGCCGAGCAATGTCGAGGCGACTCAATCAGTCACGCAACTGACGCTCACCGAAGGCGCTATCGGTTATCGATCCCTGGACGTGATTTCCGGCGAGAAGGCCATGGCGGTTCTACGCCTGCCGGATGGCAGCTCACCGCCCTTCGGCGCGACGGTCAAGAACGTCAAGCAGCAGGACACCGGGATTGTGAATGACGGCGGCAATGTCTACCTGAGCGGTATTCAGGCCGGCGAGCAGATGGTCGTCAGTTGGGGGGGAAGCGAGCGATGCATCCTCACGCTTCCAGTCGTTTTGCCCGCTGATGGCTTGACCGATGCACTGCAACTGGGCTGCCAAAGAGTAGCCACTGATCAATCCTTGCCCGAGCCAGCAACGCTGACCGGGAAGCCGACCGATACGGAGAACACATCCTCATGATGCTGAACACACGCCTCACCCTACAGGCCTTCGCACTGTTGGCCCTGGGCTTGAGCCAGAGCGCCAACGCCGCTGTCGGCCTGGATCGCACCCGAGTGATTTTTGATGGCGGCAAAGATGCCACCAGCGTGAACATCACCAATAACAATACCCAGCTACCGTATTTGGCCCAGGGGTGGATTGAGGACGAAGAGGGCCAGAAAATCACCTCGCCCTTGATCGTGCTACCACCGGTACAACGCTTGGAGCCAGGCAAACAAAGTCAGGTGAAAGTTCAGGCGTTGCCGGCAGCCAAGTCGTTACCGCAGGATCGAGAGACGGTCTACTACTTCAACTTGAGGGAGATCCCCCCGCGTAGCGACAAAGCCAATACCTTGCAAATTGCGCTGCAGACCCGGATCAAATTGTTCTACCGACCGCAAGCCATTACGCCCAGCCAGCAAGACTTGTCCAACCCCTGGCAGGAAAAGCTGACCCTTACCCTCGAAGGCGAGCGTTATCAGGTGAATAACCCTACGCCTTACTACGTGACCCTGGTGGATGCGCGCAGCACCAAAGACGGCAAGACCGTGGCGGGCTTCGAGCCGCTGATGGTCCCGCCCAGAGGTACGCTGGCCTTGGGACCAACCGCCAAAGCGCTCGGCACAAGCCCCTATCTGGCTTACGTGAATGATTACGGCGGACGTCCGCTGCTGGCCTTCGCCTGCAGTGGCAACACGTGCAAAGTGAACGTGAAAGCATCACCGGCTAATGACTAGGGCCTGGCGCGGGAGAACGTCATGAAGTCGCACAATCTTAAGCGCTTGGGCGGCCTGCTACTGGCCTGCATGGCGCGCGCGCACGCCGACGGATGGGAAACCGAGGGCATGAACGGGATATTGAATATTTCCGGGGTCATGCATGAAAGCCCTTGCAGTCTGGAGATGACATCACTGCATCAAACGATTGACCTGGGGGCCGTGTCGACCAGCCAGTTGCAACGGCCTGGCGACCAGGCACCACCGGTGGCCTTTCAGCTGCGCTTTACCGACTGCCACCGCACGGCGGGCGGCATTCGCAGTGAACGTACGGGCAACCTGACCTGGAGTGCTTTTCAACCGGTGCTGTCGGTCGCGTTTTTCGCACCCGCCGATGCCGATGATCCACGGCTGGTCAAAGTGCAAGGCATCACCGGGATGGGCCTGCGATTGACCGATGCACTGGGGCGGGATGTACAGCTGGGCTCCAGGGGCGAACCTTTGTTTTTGCCCCTGGGTGGTAACACCCAGACCTGGAATGTTCAGCCCACACGTACCTCCGCTGCTTTATCCAGCGGGGCATTCAGGGCCGTGGTGGATTTCAGGCTCAATTATGACTAAGGGCAGAACGATGGCTACCTCAACCGGTCCGCGGGCCTTTCTTGTCGGTGGCAGCCTATTGTGGGCTGTCAGCCAAGGCGTGCAAGCCGACACCAATTTGACCATCCGCGCGGTCATCATCGCGCCTCCGCCGTGTGTGATTAACAACGGCAGTACGCTCAATGTGCCGTTTGGCAATGACCTGCTGACGTCTCGGGTTGACGGCGTTAACTACCGCCGGGATGTGCCTTATACCGTCAGGTGCGACTCCCCGTTCAGCAACGCGTTGACGCTGGAACTCAAGGGTACGGGGGCAGCGTTCGATAATCGTGTGCTCGTGACCCGCAAGCCGGATCTGGGGGTGAAGCTGTTCGTCAATGGTGCTGACTGGCCTCTGAATACGGCCGTGAATTTCACTTATCCGAATTTTCCAGTCATGCAGGCGGTACCCGTCAAACGTGCGGGCAGCAAACTGACGGGAGGCGCATTCGATGCGACCGCCACGCTTGTGGTCGATTACCAATGAAGTCGATTACCCATGAAGAGAAACGATCAATGACATGTTGGCAGCAGCGAGCGTTGCTCGCCTTATGGTCGCTCGGCCTTTGCAGCGGTGCGTCGGCCAACCTGACGTTCAGCGGAACGCTGAATGAGCCCCCGCCGTGCACGATTGATGCGGGCAACACGATTGAAGTCGATTTTGGCGATGTCGGGGTAAAGCGGGTCGACGGGGTGAAATATCGGAGAGGGGTGGGCTACACCATCAGTTGTGGTCCCGACACGCTTCCCTGGCAACTGAAGTTGAGTGTCAACGGTACGGCAACGGTATATGACCGCTCAGCGGTGCAGACCAGCGTGCCTGCATTGGGCATTCGGATTTATCAGAACAACCTGCCATTTCAACTCAATACGCCATTGGACATCAGCCTGTCGTCACCGCCGGTATTGGAAGTGGTGCCCGTCAAGCAGCCCGGTGCGACCCTGCCCCCCGCAAGGTTTGCAGCGGTGGCCACGTTGTTGGCTGAATACGAGTAGGAGCTGAGTCTATGCGACATGAAAGCGTTCATAGGGCTTGGCCATGTGCCGGGCTGGCGTTACTGCTGACCTTGGGCCTGATGCCCGAGGGGTATGCGGCGGACAACCTGAGCTTGAAGGGCAATCTGGTGGAACAGGCTTGCACGATCCGCCCAGGTGACGAGGCGATCGTCCTGGACCTCTGGGACGTCACCAGCAAGCACCTCTATATCAACACGCGCACACAGGGGAAGGGGTTCAAGGTCCACCTGGAGGACTGCAACACCACGATTGGCAAGACCGTCACCATCATGTTGGGCGGTCGGGAAAACACGGCGCTCCCCGGATTGTTCGCGCTGGATGGTGGAAGCGGCGCCTCGGGTATTGGGCTCGGTATAGAGACGCAGAACAACAAGCCTTTGCCCCTGAATACCGTCAGCGACGAACAGGTGCTGAGTGACGGGAGCAATGTCATCGAGCTTAAAGCCTATGTGCAAGGTGAGCCGAATGCGATCAGGGACCAAACCATTGGGCACGGTGCGTACACGGTGACCTCTACTTTTACGCTGGACTATCCGTAGCTGTGAACCGTCATTCATGGGCTGAAAATGGCCTTAGTCAAACTTCAAATCTCTTCTGGGCGGCCAAAGCATGGACAGATGTTCTGTGGGCAGCGTTTAGGTAGGGAAACGACGAGAGATCAACATGAAACGACTATATGGAGTCATGGTGCTTCTTGTTCTGACGGGTGTTGCGACAACCGTAAGGGCAACTGATTGCCGAGTGAACGGCGGGCCGTGGATATTTGTAGGGGCTGGCGGGACGCTGAACCTGCAAGTTCCCGTCACCGTCCAACTGGGGGCGGACAGAACCCGCATCATGCTTGAAGGGGCGAGGCTGGAGTGCCGGTTCTCTGGCTTTGGTGGCAGCCAACCCTGGTATACGGATTACTGGGCAACGTCGGCAAGAGTCGGTCCTGCGTGGGTGCCCGGCCCAAAATTTACCCGTGAAGGTACCGGCTTACGCATCAATGGGACCCACTACAACTCTCCGGTTCCGAACGGCATCCGAATGACGACCATGCCTAATAACGGGGTGGGTTACCCGGTCGATGTAACGCCCTATATTTTGGTACGCAACAGCCCAACGAACCCTATTGATGTTCGAATAGGGGATGTCCTCGGAGGGTTAAATCTTGAGCAGACAAACAATTATAATGCCGGCAGCGCGGCGCTTGCTCTGACCTACACCGCCGCCAACAACTTCTCCATCTCTCCCTCCACCTGCACGATCAACAATAACAATCCAATCGACATAAACTTCGGCAACGTCCACCAGCGCGCAATCGGCACGGATCCACTGACAACCACCATTCGCAGTGACCGCCGGCTCACCTATTCATGCCCGGATGGCGGCATCAACACACCGATCACCATCAGCTACAAAGGCACCCCATCGGCGTTTGATACACGGCTCCTCAGGATGACCAATCCGGACGTGGGCACTGCCCTTGTGCGTGGCGGTTCTGCGGTGCAAGTCGGCGGTTCATTCCTGACCCGTATTACCAACAGCGGGGGCGGGGACGATGTGACGTTTACGCTCGTTCGGCGAGCGGGGTCGCTGCCTGCCGCTGGAGCCATAAGTGGCAGCGGCGTACTTGTGATGGGGGTGCCGTGAGCCACGATGAGGTCAGGTATTTTTACGCTGGACTTGCGCACTTGTGAGCCTTCATTCATAGGCTGAAAACAACCTTAGTCAAACTTCAAATCCCTTCTGGGCTGCTTAAGCCCGGACAGATGTTCTGTGGACGGTGTTTGAGTATAGAAACAACGAGAGGTCAAAATGAAACGACTCTGTGGAACCACGGTGCTCCTTATGTTTATGGCGGGGGCTACGAGTGTGAGGGCTGCTGAATGCCGTGTGAATGGCGGATCTTGGCAAGTGATCGTCGGGGAACTACCCCTACAGGTCCCGGTTACAGTTACTCTGACCGCGGATCGTACGAGGATCATGTTGGAAGGTGTACGGCTTGAATGCAGATTTTCCCCAGGCTCACAAAGCCCGTCTTCGCGGCAGGACTACTGGTTAACGGGCAGCTCAACGGGGACGCCCTGGATACCTGGCATCAAATTCAGCGGCGAAGGGGCCGGTTTGCGAATCAATGGAACGTACCGAAATATGCCTATCCCGAGTGGACTAGGGGTCATCACGCTGCCTGACAACTTTATTGGTTATCCGATCGATATCACGCCTTATATTCTGGTACGCAACAGTCCGTCCAATCCGCTCGATATTCGAATAGGCGATAATCTCGGGCGCTTGCATCTCAGCGGTACCAATAACTACAACTCATCTTCATTCAGACTCAACATGACTTACACCGCCGCCAACAACTTCTCCATCTCCCCATCCACTTGCACGATCAACAATAACAATCCAATCGACATAAACTTCGGCAACGTCCACCAGCGCGCAATCGGTACCGATCCACTGACAACCACCATTCGCAGCGACCGCCGGCTCACCTATTCATGCCCGGATGGCGGCATCAACACACCGATCACCATCAGCTACAAAGGCACCCCATCGGCGTTTGATACACGGCTCCTCAGGATGAGCAACCTGGACGTGGGCACTGCCCTTGTGCGTGGCGGTTCTGCGGTGCAAGTCGGCGGTTCGTTCCTGACCCGTATTACCAACAGCGGGGGCGGGGACGATGTGACGTTTACGCTCGTTCGGCGAGCCGGGTCCCTGCCTGCCGCCGGGACCATAGGTGGGAGCGGTGTACTTGTGATGGGGGTGCCGTGACCCACGGCAAGGTCAACGCCACCAGTGATCCACGCCGGTCGCTTTGGCATTCGCATCCCCACATGTCTGTGTGAATGCCGGAGGGGCACGTTGACGGTGGTGGGGCTCGATAACGTTATCAAGCCTCACGCTTGATTCACGCTTCGTCGCTGCCGTCGGCGCGCCAATAACCGACCGCCTTGAGGTACGCTTCATCGACGTGATGGGTGTCCAGCAGCACCCGGCGTACCTGGCGCGACAGCTTGGTTTCAGTCGCGACAAAGCTGTACAGCGAGCCGCTCGGCAGGGTCAGGTTGCGCACCGTATCGAGCAGGTCATCCTGGCCGCGTATCACCCATATCACCTCCACATCGGCAGCACTGTGCAGCGCCTGTTGTTCCGCGGTGTTGTGGATTTCAATCACCGCCAGCACCTTGCGCCCGGCCGGCAATTCTTCCAGGCGTCGGCCGATCGCGGGCAGGGCGGTTTCATCGCCGATCAACAAATAACTGTCGAAGATATCCGGCACGATCATCGATCCGCGTGGCCCACCGATATATACATGTTGGCCGACTTGCGCCTGCTCGGCCCAGGTAGACGCCGGGCCATCGCCGTGCAGCACGAAGTCGATATCCAGCTCACCGATACTCAGGTCGAAACGCCGTGGCGTGTAGTCGCGCATCGCCGGTTGCGGGCCATCGCCCTTGATGTTGAAGGTCGGGCTTTCCAGCGCCGCTTGCTCGGCGGCGTTCTGCGGGAACAGCAGCTTGATGTGGTCGTCGCTGCCCAGGCTAACGAACCCTTCCAGATCAGGGCCGCCAACGGTGATGCGGCGCATGCGCGGGGTGATATCGATCACCCGCAGCACGTCGAGGCGACGGCGTTTGATCTCGTGGGTGACGCGATGGATGACGTGCGTATTCATTGAGCTTTCCCCGGGGCAGATGGGACGGCCGGGCCGTCGACAATAGCGTGGGCGGTGCCGTTGAGCAGCGCTGCGACACGAATGATTTCTTCCGCGCTCCAGCGCCCATGGTGAAGTTGCAAGGCATGGCGCAGGTTGTGCACCGCCTCGTGGATTTCGGGCGGGCGATCATGGCCGCGCAACGAACGCTTGCTGACATCGATGCGCATGCGCACGCCTTCCAGCGCGACCGCCTGTTCACTTAAAGAAAGACGACCGGCGTCGGTGATGGTGTAGCGTTTTTTTCCACCATCGGCATCGCCGGTGACTAATTCGCTTTCTTCGAGAAAGGTCAGGGTCGGGTAGATCACGCCGGGGCTGGGGCTATAGGCGCCGTCGAACAGGCCTTCGATCTGGCGGATGAGGTCGTAGCCATGGCACGGCTGCTCGGCGATCAGCGCCAGTAGCAGCAGCTTCAGGTCGCCCGGGGCAAAGACCCGCGGGCCGCGGCCACCCCGTTCGCGGCCGGGGCGTTTTTCGAAACCGTCACGACCCTCGCCGTGCTCACGATGGTGGGGGGGATGGGGGTGGTGTTCTCTCATGTTCTGTCTTCTCCGTTTTGGATAAGATAGAACTTAAGATATATCTTTTGTCGGCGTCAAGGACGGCCGACCAATGGTTGTTCGGCCGTTTCCTACCGCAATGGCAGGCAAGTCGGCAGCGCAATATCGGGCAACAGGCTTATGATCTTCAACCGGTTACTTGAACTTTTCATGAGTTGTTAGTTGCACTGTACTGCTTTTTTTAGTTTATCTGTTTGTCATCCGGTTCTGACATTCTGTTCACGTTAATTTTAAATATTCATTCTTTTTCGTATTGAAGAAAACTCACTATCCTGCCTGTTTGTCAGCGGCGTCCTGCTTATTTTTAAAAAGGAATGGTTGATTATTTTTTGGTGTTGGAAGTTTGTAAGCGCATCATCGGAGTTCAGTCACCGGTATGAACTTTCAACCACCATTTCATTATCAATGACAGGTATTCCAGCATGTTCAAGCAGTTCGCAGTTTCTCTCCCTCTGGCGGTTGCGGTATTGGGTTCATCGGCGGTGATGGCGGCCAACGATGCCAGCACCACGATCAACATCCGGGCCGATATTCCGACCAAACAATTCCATGCCCAACCTCTGGACCCTAACTTTGGTCGTGATGAGGCCATGATCTATAACACCGTCACCGAAGAGCTGAGCCAGCTGTCGACGGTGTTCACCCTCAAGAACACCGGCGGCTCCATCAATGCTTACTTGCAGGATGGCCCGGCGTCGTTGACCAACGGCACTGACGCCATTCCCCTGACCATCACCCTGGGGGCGGTGACGCTGGACGGCACATCGAAGGAAGTCGCGGCAGACGATGAATCCAACCCTGGCCTGCAAAGGACCATGGTGATCAAGGCTGCCAAACCGACCGCCACGCAAACCGGTCGCTACAGCACTGTCGCGACGGTGATCTTCGACGACGTGCCACGCACCACGTTCTGATCGCAGCTCATTAATAAGGCCAGGCCTTATTAACCGTGCCAGCCGGCCGCCACGTGCGGTCGGTTTTCAACCGGTCTGCATTCGCCTACTGAGTATTGAGTTCATGTTCCCTTTGAGACCCCTCGTGACGGCCTTGGCGCTGTGCACCTGTTCGGTCGTTATGGCCGCGCCTCATAACAACTACACTCCGCGCAGTTTGCTGTCTCAGGCGAAAGGATTGCCGAGCGAGTTCGAAGAGCACTTTTTCGATGTGCCCCTGGCGGTGCGTGTGGAGCGGGACCAGCAATTTGTCGGCGAGGCGCTGATTGTCTTGTCGCGGGATGACCGGTTGACCTTGCTGGACTTCACCGACTACAGCGACAGCGCGATTAGCGGCACCGAGCGTGACACCTGGGCCAACTACCTCAAGGGCGGTATTCCCCTGGGCAACTGTACCCAGACATGCCCCGAGCAATTACTGGCCGTGCATTACAACCTGGAAAACTCGCTGGTTTCGATCCTCACCGAAAACGCCGAGCGCGACGCCGACCTCGAACACTTTTACGCCCTGCCCGAGGGCGGCAGCAGCGGCCTGATCATCAACAAGCAATTGAACCTCAATGGCGGGCAGAACCAGGACCTGGGCGGGCGTTTCGGTGTTGAAGCCAGCAGCAGCCTGGGGAACTGGAGCCATACCCTGAACCTGCAACTGGCTCGCCTGGGCGGGCCGGACACCCAGCTTTATCACGCCTTGTATTCCCTGTATGCCCAGCGTGAGTACGAGGGCCAGTTTCTGCGCGTGGGTTACTTCACGCCCAGCTCCGAAGGCCTCAATCGCCAGCCCCGTTCCTTCGGGGCCGCGCCGGATGTGGCCGTCGGGGTGATGGTCGGCAGTTCCGACAGCCTGGCGATCAACAACCCCAAGCCCAGCGTGTACCCGATCTATGTCACCTCCAACCGCCAGGGCTCGGTGGAGATCTATCGCAACGGTTTGCTGATTAACACCCAGCAAGTGGCCGCGGGTTTGCAGACGATCGATACCCGGCCGTTGCCCGGTGGCATCTATGAAGTGGAAGTGCGCCTGGTCGAAGACGGCCAGGTGACGTCCACCACCCAAGAGTTGGTGTACAAGCCCAACAACTGGGGGAACCACGACGAACGCTGGCGCTATAACCTGTTTGCCGGTCGCGAGAGCACGCTGTTCAACAACTGGGAGCAGCGTGACAAGGGCGACATGACCGCCGGTGCCTCGCTCAACTACCTGGCACACCCACGCGTGGTGCTCGGGCTGTCGGGTCGCCAGGTGCAGGACCGCATGCAACTCGGCAGCTCCATCGACTGGAGCCTGGCCAACAGTGCCAGCCTGTACGCCAACGTCTACCAGACCCAGCAATACGGCACCGGCATGGATGTGCAGGCGCTCTACAGCTATGGCATGGGCAGTGTGATTGCCAGTCACAACCGCAGTTGGCTGGACACGCGCAACACCTACGAAACCCTGCCGGACGGTACGCGGCTGCGACTGCGGCGCACGTTTGTCGGCCAGACCAGCACCTCGTCGCTGTCGGTCAACCATCGCCTGGGCCGGGACGATTCCCTGAATGCCAGGCTGTCCCACAGCCAGGGCAATGTCGAGGGCGTCGGCCTGGACCTGGGGTGGACCCGCCACGACACGCTGTTGGGCAGTGATGCCAACTGGCGCTTGTCGTTGTTCGATCGGCCCTCCAGCGAAAGCACCGGCGACAAACGTAATCGCGGGGTCGACCTGACGCTCAACCTGGCGCTCGGTGGCCCGGGCGAAAGCTGGTCCGGCAGCATCGGCTCACGCACCGGCCGCGAAGGCCAGCGCGATAACAATGCCTCGCTCACCTACCGCAAGGACCTCACTGGCCACGTGCTGCAAAGTGTCTCGGCGACCGCACTGGCCGACGTGTATGGCATGGGCATGTCCGGCATGACCAGCTTCCATGGCGACGCGTTCCATGGCGATGCCTTTGCCCAGCGCTCGTCCTACAACGGTGACTTGACCGGTGGTCTGAACCTCAACACGACCTTGGCCGTGGGCGCTCAAAAGATGGTCCTGACCAGTCAGCACCATGGCAGTGGCGCGGGGATGATCGTGGACGTTGAGTCTGATCTCGATGACATCACGCTGCGCGCCGACGACTTGAACGGCGGCAGCATGGCCCTGCGACCGGGGCGTAACTTCGTGCCCATCACGGCTTACAAGAGCAGCTCGGTGAGCTTCGACTTCGAGGGCAACCACCCGCCGGCAGCCACCATCCAGCCGGCCCGTACCGCCTACCACCTGAACAAGGGGGGCGTGGTCTACCGCAAGATCAATGTGATGAAAACCGTGACCGTGCTCGGCCGCCTGGTGGACCCCCAGGGCCAGCCGCTCAAGGGCCACCACCTCATCAATCACGCCAGTCGCGGAGTGAGTGAGGTCGACGGGTTCTTCTCCATGGAGATGAACGCTGGCTCCCCCACCCTGGAAGTCCGCCGTGGAACTGACCTGCTGTGCCAGTTCCGACTGGATGTGCACAAGCATCGCAGCGAAAACGATGTGCTGATGATCGGTGACCTGTATTGCACGCCGGACACCCTGGCCGATGCCTCATTCGCCCGGCAGAAATCGGGTTGACCCTTTCGCGGAGAAAAAATCATGAAAGTAGTAGCAGTCATCTTGGGCATGCTGCTGTACGCCCTGAATGTTCAGGCGGGTCCGGCCATCAATGTCGGCGTGGTGTACGACTACCTGGACGGCGACAAAAGTACCTACCTCAAGCGCATCTTCAATGGCGGCTCCAGCACTGCATTTGTGAAGGTCGAGGTGTTGGAAATTGTCTATGACGAGCAGGGGGTGGGCCGCGAAGTGGCACTCAAGTCACAGGCCGGGGTCAGCGCCCGCGACGGCCTGATGGCCAGCCCTGCCAGGCTGATCATCCCGGTCAACGGCATGCAGGGCACGCGGCTGTTGTACTTGGGCGCGCGTAGCAAAGAGCGCTATTTCCGGGTGCGCTACATTCCTGTGGTGCCGGAAAAAGAGGATGCCTTCGCGGTCTCCGAAGAAGAGCGCGAGGTGTACCAGAACACCTTGCAGGCCGGCGTCAGCGTGTTGGCCGGCTACGGCACGGTGTTTTTCGTACGGCCCCAGGACACGCGTTTTGATACACGTATTGATGACGACAAAGGGCGGTACGCCATCCGCAACAACGGCAACAGCGTGATCCTGGTCGATGAGTTCAAGAGCTGTGTCGTCGGCAAGCCCGAGGATTGCCATCCCACCACCAAGAACCATGTACTGCCGGGGCGTACGTTCTCGTTCATCAAGGAAGCGGGGCGTGAGTACCGCTTCAAACTGGTGGAAGGCCTGTCGCAGAAAAACCAGGCGGTGAAAGGATGAGTCGTTCGCTGTGTCCGTACCGTCCCACTCGAAGCTACCTGCGCCTGAGGTGGCGGGTGATCGCCTGGTGTGTCCTCAGCCTGCCCAGCTTCTCGGCGTTCGCGGCCCGTGAAGAAACGGAGTTCCATGTCACGGTCAGTATTCCCACCAGCGACTTCTATGTGCTGCCGGTCGACTCCGGGTTTCTTGAGCGTGAGCAGGTCATGCACTACAACCCGGTGACCGAACGGTTGAGCGCCCTGCGTGCCGACTTCGACGTCAAGAACGTGCTGGGCGGCATCACGGCGCGCCTGGGGTTTGTGCCGACACTGTTCAACGGGCACGACTCGATCAGCCTGAATATCACCTTCAACGGGGAGTCGCTGACGCTCACCGACACCCTGGTGGTGCCTGAAAACGACGCCAGGGCCGGCAAGCGGGTGCCGCTGGTCATCGCTGCGCAAGTGCCGGACGACGGTTATCGCGCGGGCCAGTATTTCGGCAGCGTGCAGATCATTTTTGATGCGTTGCGCCCGTGAGCAAGGTGCAGCGCTTGAGCCCTTCAAAAGCGAGTAAACCTATGCAAGTGAAACTCAACGTGCTGGGCCTATGGATGGCTGGGCTGCTGTCGGGATTGTCCGGGCCAGCCATGGCCGCCACCGTGGATATCCTGGCCTCCTTCAGGCCGGACCCGTCTCAGCCGGCGCGCAATGTTTTTAAAAACGAGACGCCGCCGGGTAACAGTTATTGCGGCTGGGCGCCGCAGTATTGCAGCGAGGCGCGCTACAGCATCGGTTTGCCAATCAAGTTCAATATGGCCTCGGCGATTCAGCCGGGCGGTGATGATCGTCAGCATATTTTGTTTCATGCGCCAACCGAGCGTAGAACTATCACCGTCGTGCACGATGAAACAGGGGAGACCGAAACCCTTCAACTGCGCATTTCTGGCATCGGCATGGCCATGCGCTGGACGCTTCCCGATATGGTTTGGGAACCCAGCCCAGTTCCGCCGGCACCGTGCAGATCCAGCGGCGTGGCGGTAGGGGGCGTTGGGTTCTACGGGTTTACCTGGTTGCTGCCGGAAGGCGTCAGGGGCTGTGGAATGAGGTCTACTTCACTTATGCCGGCAGGGAAGCTGTGGTTTGACGGCTTTGGGTTTACCTACGAACTGGTAACGCCCAACCCCCTGGGTATGAGAGCGGGTATATATCGCGGGCAGCAGGTGTTCAGCGTGGGCCCCTACAAGGACTTCGACATGGGCGACGTGATGTTGCCCAGCGATGATCAGGTCACGCTGAATTTTATTCTCTCGGTCGATCACGTCCTCAAAGTCGAAATTCCACCGGGCGGCGATCGCATCGAGCTGTTGCCCCAAGGTGGCTGGCAAGGCTGGGTCAACCAAGGACGCAAGCCGACGCGTTTGTTCAGGGACCAAACTTTCAATTTTCATTCCACTTCGCGCTTCAAGATGGGCCTTGAATGCCAGCACTTTGAAGCGGGGGACAACACCTGTCGGATACGAGACGCTGCCTCGGGGCGTTCGGTGCCGTTACAGGTCGGGGTGACCATGCCCCACGGCATCGTCGATGCGGTGGGGCAGCCGATCAATCGCCGCCCCCTGCGGCTGGATGGCACGGGCACGCAGTTGCTGCTTTCGACGATGTTTGTGAACCGCAAGCCCGGCACCCTGCATTTCGAAGTGGCTCGCGATGACGTAGAGAAAATGTTGCACCCCAATGAGGCCAACACTTACGAAGGCCGCGTCACCGTGATCTGGGATTCAGAAGTCTGAACCGGTGCAAGAAATCGCTCATCGCCGGGCGGGTGTCGATGACGCAGCCGTGCGAATCAGACCGGCGGCTGGGACGGGCCAGGCTTCGTCAAATCAATGGGCACTCCAAGTCCCAGGCGGTGAACGCGCTCGGCAACAGTCGGAATGGACATCTTGAACGTGCCGTCGTTATTCACGTATTTCATCCAGGACGATGCGTGGATACCCTGATCAAGGGCAAATTGCCGGGCTGCCGTTCTGTTCTGGTATTGCGGTTGAAGCACCAATTGATACCAGTCTTGATAGTGCTTGTCGGTGATCCTGGTGAAAAAATCGTTGGAAGGTTTCGCCAGTCTTATCATCCGGTCCTCGCCAAGCCTGGTCAGCTTGCCCTTGCCGACGTACGCGCCCCAATTCATTGGGCTGATGTTATGCGTTTTCATAAAGGCCGCCGCCGCGTCCTTGGTGGGCTGCTTCATGTTTAGCCATGCCATGAAAAGCTCGTCTGTCAGCGGTGCAAACTGCTTGGGATTGAGCCGCGCCTTGCCCAAGTCAGTGATCGTGCCGCCTGACTTCACGACTTTGTTCCATGTGCTGAGCGGGATATTGCGCGCTCTGAAAAAGCCGGCCGGGTCCAGGGTGGTTATCGGGTTGGGCAACGCCGCATTGGCTTTGAGGTAGGCGTCCCATTCACTCAGGGCGGTGAAGACGTTGCTGTCGGTTTTCGGCCCTCCACCGGGTAGGCGCTGCCAGGTGTCCAGTTCCCAATACTTGTTTGGCAGGCGCCGCAACCTGAACGGGGTCACGCCGCCTGAGGGGGTGAGCACGGGGGCGACCACGCCATTACCGTCATAGAGGTTGAACGTATTCTGAATGCGCAACACCTGCTCCTTGCCCTTTTCACCCACGCTGCGAACCAGAAAGGTGTTCGGCGTGCCGGGCACGCGATAGATACCTGTGCCTTCGGCCAATTCTGCACCGGCCGGGATGCCACCCTTCACCAGCAGGCGGGCGCTTTCTTGTTGGAAGTCTGCCTGGTATTTGAGCAGGTCCGGCCGCAGCGTGTTTCTCGTCGGCCGCATTAGCATGGGCAGCGGCTTGATACCCAGCCCGGTCGTTCGCGTCACCCCGGCGACCGTGTTGGTGACCTTGGCGAGCTCAAACAGCATCTGCGCGCGCGGCCCGCGACGCACCACGAGCCCTGCCACGGTTTGCCCCAGGCTGCGCAAGGCATGGACCGTGGTGTGTCCCACCCGGCCGACGAACCGGGTGGCCGAAGAGGCCAGTTGCCCACTCCAGGGGAGCCCGCCCAGCACGGTCGCCGCCACTTCGATGCCGAACAGCACCTTGTTGAGGGTCGCCTGGGACTCCAGCTCCTGGTTGGTCACGCTTTGCGTGTCGGTTTTGTCCAGCAGGTAGAGGTAGTTCTGCCGGTAAAGCCCGGCCAGCAGATCACCTGAGTGCGCGGCCAGGCGCTGATTGAGCAGGCGTGTGTTTGTCGGTAAACGTGCCCGAAGATAATCCAGCCAGGTCGCCCCCTGCATCAGCCGCACCAGTTCGGCCTCGTCGGCGAGTTCCCTGAGTTCCACGCCGTCGGGGGCATGCGGGGTATACAACACCCGCATGTCATCGACGGCAGTGGAGAGAATCAGCACGCCGTTCACGGTTTGCCCGCCGCGGCCTTCGGGGGCGTCACTGGCCGGGTTGAACATCAGCGCATTGGCGATCACTGCCTGCCCGTCGACCCGTGGGCGTGCCGCCGGGTGTGCAGAGGCCAGCACTGCCGCCATCCAGGTGGCGGCTTTCTTCTGGCTGGGGTCACTGGGCGTTTTTGTGACGTAGGCATAGGGATTCAACCGCGCCGACAGGGCCGCGTAGTCCAGGACAGATGCCTGGCTCGTGATCCAGGCGTGTTTCAGGGCCAGGGCTTCGGCTGTCGCGGCCTCTGGCGCGAGGTATGTCTTGAGTACGTTTTGCGTGTATTGGTGGCCAACATTCAGGTCCTTGACCCATTGCTCAAGGCGTTCTTTATCCAGGGTGATGGGGTGCCCCTTGGCATCGCGTACCCAGAGCCCCTGGGAGGTGGTCAGTGTGGCTTCCAGCGCGTCGCTTTCGGCCCAAGTGAGGCTCTTTTCCCAGGGTTTGTTGTTTTTCAACAACAGGTCGGTCAGGCTCATTTGGCTGCTCTTGGCGCTTTCATGCATAGAGCCAAAACCGCCTCCGGAACTGACCCGTGTGCGGGTAGTACGGATGACCAGGGTCATGTCCGGGTCGATGCCGTGTGCGGGGTAGTCCTGGCCTTTTTCGACCAGGAAGGCGCGTATCTTCGACAGCACCTGTTGCTTGGCATACTCGGCCAATGTGGGAATCAGCGCTTTCCAGTGCTTGGTCAGTTCGTCCTGTTTGTCCTGGGTGGTGTCAGCCTGGTCTTGCAGGGCTTTCCGGTCTGCCGGGCTCAAGTGCTTTTCCCAGGCTGGCCGCCAGTGCTCCCTCAACAGCCGGTTGCGTGCCATGAACGGCCCGGCCATGTCCACCAGTTCGACCAGCTCCGCGCGGCCATTTTTTTCGCTATCCGGTTTATCCGCGGTCAGCGTCGCGGGGTCATTGCTTTCGGGCGCCGGCTCATCCTCGGTCAAGCCCAGAATGGTCTCTATGTCGGACTGCTGTTTGTCGAGCAACGCTTGGATGCTGTCGGCCACAAATTCGTCGGCTATCGGCGTAAAGGTCGTGCTCAGGTCGTTTCCCCACAGCCCTTTTTTCTCATCCTGCACCCACAGCGGCAGGCCACTGGCGCATAACCTGCCGGCGTCATCGCCGCCGTTGATGCGGGCTTTCAGCGTGTCGTACAGGGCTTGCAGGGACGCATACTCTTCAAAGCCCATGTCCGGGGTATACAACACCACCGCGCCAACGCCAGCCGTTTGGGCACTGAGGTTTTTGTGCCCCTGGGGCCAGTGGGGGGCGTCCGGGCGGGACCCGTCATGGCGGGTCAGGACGAAGCTGCCGGCCATACGCGCGGCCTCTGCACGGCCAGTGTCGACCGTCACCTGATAGACGCCGGGACGGTTCCCGTGGCTGAAGCTGGCTTCACGCCGGGCCTGGGTCGGGTAGCGCACGACGCGATCAATCATCAGTTTGGCCAGCGGGCTCAGGGTATTGTCGGCCACGCGCAGGCGCGCCTGGACATCCAGGGCCTGGCGCTGGACATCGATCAGCCTGGCCTGTGGGCTGAGCAGCTCAGGCGCGATGGGCGTACGCCAGTACCGGGTGATCTGCTCGGCCAACTGCGCCTGGAGCGTTTGAGCCAGGTCCCGCACTGTGCCGGCGTGGGCTATCTGTTCGTTTTCGCTGAACGCGGTCGGGCTGCTGAAGACGCTTTCGGCGAAGGTGTCGACGGAGGCCGCGCCGTCTTCCTGGGCGGCTTGAACCTCGCCCTCGTCCGTTTCCAGCGCGGTGTTTTCCCAAAGCAAGGCGGCGCACACCGCCTCAAGCACTGTGCGGGACGATTCAAAATGGCGCAGGCCAGCGCTGTCGGTGCGGTAGCGGTTGACATACAGGCTGCTCAGCCCGGTGTCGGCGGGCAGCTGTGGAAAGGTCTCCTTGAGCAACGACGCCAGTACGCTGGGCAGCGAGGGATGTCGGTGCTTGTCCAGCACCTGGTCGAGCTGTTGGTTGACGGAGTTCCATTGCTGTATCAGATGAGCCTGGTGTTCAGCGACCGGCATGGTGAGCGGGATGGGGGAGGCCCGTGTCAGGTCGAGTGGTGCGGGCAGGCGGGCGATCAAGCCCGGGTGGCCCTTGAGCGGGAGTGCCAGGCTGGCACGTACGTTGGCGGCCAAGGTTTCGAAGGGGGCGGGGGATGCACTGAAGGCCTGGTCGATATCAGCTTCTTGCTGCAGACGCTGGGCCTGCAGGCACGTACTGAATACCTGCCCGGTGATCGGTGTGTAGGTCAATTTCTGCTCACGGCCTAACACGTCGTTAGCCGCGGAGCGTTCGCTGGCGGCAATGTTGGCGAGCAGCAGGGGCCTTTCGGCGCGTCTCACCAGGCGTAGGCGCAAGGCGTTTTCCATGGCGGCGAAATGCTCGAAAAACTCAACCCCGAATTGCGGGGTATACAGGACGCTCGGCCGCGCCCCGTGAAGGCGCTCGGTCAGCACGAAGCAGCCATTGAGGGGCACGGACCAGTCAGCCCGGTCCGTCGAACTCAGCGTGATACCGAGCGTGAGCGGCGGTGTGGCGTTGTTCGTGGTCTCATGGAGCACGCGGTTTTCGATCAATTGCCGGCCTTCGGTCAGCACCCACAGGTGTGACCGGGCGGTGGCGACGGCCGCCTGGGCTTGAACATCCGCAGGCTTTTTCTCCAGGAACTGCTCGGCGTGTGTGACCTGTTGGCGGGCATCGTGCAGCGTCAGGTCCGCCTCAAGCGTAAACAGCATCCGCTGCTGTTGACTGATGGCCTCCAAGACGCTCAGCGCGCCGGTGCTTGCATGGGGCGACGACCAGAATGCTGCGAGCTTGCGCACGTACAACATCTGGCAGTTGAGTTGCAGGTCGCTCATCAATTGATTGACTGCCGCGACGTCCAATGCGGTTATTTCGTGGTTGCGGCCAGTGTCGTGGGCACTTGGATAGAACCCGACGGCTGGGTTGACGACGCCGGCTTGCGGCTCTTTGGCAAGCGCGATCGGCAGATTCCGGGTGGCGATCGTCTCCTGAAGCACCTGTGTCAGGTTGCGTGTGCGGATAATGCGGGGCGCGCGTGCGGTGCTGGCTTGATTTGCCTGCGACGGCGTGTCGTCAACAGACTCGTTGAGAAACACCGCATCGGGGTTCGGCGGGCTGGCGGGTACCAGGGTTGCCAATGCCTGGCGCAGTTCGCTGGCCATGACTGTCGCCAAGTCCGGCTGGGCATCCAGCAGGTGCTCGATGGCGGTGACACAGGCTGGCAGACGCTGCAGCAGGTCTTCGGTGGAAGGCTGAGGGTGTGAAGGCATGACTTGGGTTTCCTGTCGCGATGGGGGATCGGTGCGGGCCGGTGTCAGGGATGAGCGGGCCACGCGCGAATGCCCACACTAATGGTCGTCGAGCGGGCGGCGGGCCTATATAACGACCACGTAGAGGCCGATCCGGGCACTGCAGAGCGGCGATCACTAGGCGGTGGGCAGGCGGGTCTTTTGGAGTGCGCAGGGCTGGTCAACGAGCACAGCGCGGCGTTGCCGAGCGCTCGCGCCTGCCATGGGCATAGGTATAGGTATCTACACAACGTTGGCTCAACGCTGAACGCCCGGCCGATAGGGCTGTTGTGGCGAGCGGGCTTGTCCCGCGTTGGGCTGCGCAGCCCCCCAAAACCAGCCTCTACAGAGTGTCTGATACACCGCGTTCTTCTTTACTGGGG
>NZ_JBMDIS010000009.1:0-152696 GCF_057808775.1 Pseudomonas sp. FG86
TTGGGGCTGCTGTGCAGCCCAACGCGGGGCAAGCCCGCTCGCCACAACAAGCCCGCTCACCAGAGAAAGCCTGCCCACCACAACAAGCCCACTGCCACAAAAAGCTCGCTTACCGCTTATGCCGTCTAGCTCACCAGGCTGCGTAATGCGCTGATCTGCGGAATCTCCACGCGCCGCATATACACACGCAGCGGTTCGCTGATGTTGATGCGGTCGTCGATATTCTGGTCCAACAGCAACTGGATACGTTCGCGCGACAGCGTCATGGTCTGCTCAGGGGCCGGCAACCAGACGAATTCCGCGGTAGGAATGATGCCGTCATCGGCCACGTCCATGCCGAAGGAGTCTTCGCTGAAACGTACGATGTATTGGCCGGTCTTGCGGTTCAGGCCGACAAATCCGCGGAGTTGATCGGCAGCCTGGCAGATAAGCTCGGAGGTGATGCGCATGGTAAACCTCACTGAAAAGTCCCACAGGGACTGGAAAGATGGTTTACACGCGTGGCAGAAAGGACTGCCCTCTAACGGGGCAGTTCGCAACAAGAGTACTGCAATGTATCGCAAAAAAACCGAGAAAATTGGCGCGTGCGCACGTTAATGTCGGTTTGGTGATAGCGCCGTTCGCAATCAATTGTTAAAAAGGAGGCCTTCTCAAAGCTACCTCCACGAAAGGATTTCGCATATGCCTGTCACGTTTACCAACGGCCCGGCGCCCGCCACCCTAGGGGGCGTGCTGCTCGCCCTGATGCTCGGCGTGGCCCCTGTACAGGCTGCCGACCCGATCAGCCCGGCTGAATTGGCAACTAACGAAGGCATTCCCCACCCTGCCGTGATCGCCCACCGTGGCGCCTCCTACGACGCCCCTGAATCCACCGCCGCGGCCTACAAGGTGGCGCGAGACCTGGGCGCCGACTACCTGGAAATGGACCTGCAGCGCAGCAAGGACGGCGTGCTGTTCGCCTTGCACGACAACAACCTGCAACGCACCACCGACGTGGCCACCAAGTTTCCCGAGCGCAAGGACGCCCCGGCCAACGAGTTCACCTGGAAAGAACTGCAAACCCTCGACGCCGGCAGCTGGTTCAATGCCGCCTACCCGGATCGCGCCCGTCCCGGCTTCGTCGGCCTGAAAATCCAGAGCCTGGACGACATCATCAAGATCGCCGAAGGCAACCCGCAGCACAAACCCGGCCTGTACATCGAGACCAAGGAGCCCAAGCAATTCCCCGGTATCGAAGCCGACCTGAAGAACAAGCTGCTGGACAAAGGCTGGCTGAGCTCCGCCGGCTCCAAGCTGGGCAAGAGCAACACCGGCGTCGGCCAAGGCAAGGGCCGCGTGGTGTTGCAAACGTTCGAGACCGCCAGCCTCAAAGAGCTGCAGAAAGAAATGCCGAACACCCCGAAGATCCTGCTGTTGTGGGTGGGTGAAGGCAGCATCGAGCCTAAGTCCAAAGTCACCTTCGCCGAATCCGGCGAACCGACCAAGGCGGCCTACTACGCCAAGCAAGAGCCGAAAGACTTTGCCGAGTTCGAAAAGTGGGTCGACGAAGCCAAGAGCCTGGGCGCCATCGGCACGGGCCCTTCGGCCGAACTGACGGCCCACGGCGACCAGAGTTACACCGACCTGGTCAAGCCTGAAATGAACAAGCTGACCCACGACAAGGGCCTGCTGGTGCACGTCTACACCGTGGATGAGCCCGTGGACTTCGAGAAAGTGATGAAAGCCGGTGTCGATGGCATCTTCACCAACCGCGCAGCCGAACTGCTGAAGTTCTACAAGCGCTGGCCGTCGTCCAGCGTGCAGGACCTGCTGAACGACTATAAGTACTGAGTGAGTCAGTTTGCCATTAAGGATGAGTTAAGTTGCGCTGGTTAATCTGGCGCCACTTAAACAGCTCAACGAAGAAGGACACACACGATGAAAACCCTGACTGCCCTGTTTGCCGCCACTGCCCTGACCCTGACCGCCGGCCTGGCCCAGGCGGATGTTCGCCCGGATCACATTGAAGGCCTGCTCAAGTCCGGTGCCGTGAAGCCTTTCGAGCAACTCAATGCCGCCGCGCTGGCCAAGCACGCAGGTGCCAGCATCACCGACACCGAGCTGGACCACAACAAAAGCGGTGTACTGGTCTACGAAGTCGACCTGACCGACACCGCCGGCAAGAAGTTCGAAGTGAAACTCGACGCCAAGACCGGCGCCGTGTTGGAAGACAAACTCGACACTTGAGTCAACCCTTGAAAAAACCGCGCCACCTTTGGGTGGCGCGGTTTTTTTATGGGCGTTCATCCATCTACCTGCTGGTCACTGCCCTTCATCGCGGCAACCATGACGGCCCGGAGCCGCTCAGCGCGCAGAGGGCGCAAGGCCGTTTCAGCCTGATCAGGCGCTCAGGCGCGCCGTCACCTCGTTCAACTCGCCGGACAAGCCGCGCAAGTTGTGGCTCGCCGCTTCGGTGCGCTTCACGTTGTCGAGGTTGGTCGTGGCCACGGTGGTGATCTGGGTGATATTGCGCGAAATGTCTTCGGCCACCGACGTCTGTTCCTCGGCCGCCGTGGCAATCTGACGGTTCATGTCGCGAATCGCTTCCACCGCCTGGGTGATGTGAGCGAGCATCGCACCGGCCTGGGTGACTTTTTCCACGCTGTCATCACTGCACGACTGGCCCGTGACAATCGCCTCGGCCGCATCCACCGCACCGGTTTGCACGGCCTGGATAATCTGGTTGATCTCGATGATCGACGCCGCCGTGCGTTGCGCCAGGCTGCGCACTTCATCAGCCACCACCGCAAACCCACGCCCCGCCTCGCCCGCCCGTGCCGCTTCAATCGCCGCGTTAAGCGCCAGCAGGTTGGTCTGCTCGGCGATCCCGCGAATCACTTCCAGCACTTTGCCGATGCGCACACTGTCGGTTTCCAGGCGGCGAATGATCGTACCGGTGTTGAGGATTTCATCGCGCATCTGGCCGATGGTGGCGATGGTGACTTTCATCACTTCGCCGCCCTCGCGGGCTGAATGGTCGGCCTCATCGGCCGCGCGCGAAGCACTGGCGGCGTGGCGCGCCACTTCCTGCGCGGTGGCCGACATTTCGGTCATGGCCGTGGCCACCTGGTCGGTGCGATTGAATTGTTCATGGGTGCCGGTCGCCATCTGCCCGGCGATCGAGTTCAACTCGCCGCTGGCGTTGACCAGATCGGTGGCGCTGCGTTGCAGGCGGCTGAAGGTTTCGGCCAAAAAGTCGCGCAAGGTATTCGCAGCAGCGGCCAGGTGCCCCAGTTCGTCTTGACGGCGGCTGGCGACGCGCTCGGCAAAGCGACCATGGCTCAGTTGGGTCACGTAGTCGATCAGGCCACGGATCGGCAGGATCAGGTTGCGGTTGATCAACCACAGGCTGAACAAACCGATCAGTACCCCGGACAGCAGCATGATCGCCAGGCCCATCAGTACCGTGCGTTCGGCATAGGCGCTGATGGCCTGGGATTGCTGGGTGCCTTGGGCCCGCAGGTCGCTGACCAGGGCGCTCATCTGCTCACTGGCGGAGCGGTCCACGCCTTTGACCGCCGTATCACCGGCGGCCGGGTCGGCACCCGCGGCCACATAGGCATCACGGCCCTTCTGATAGGCGACGCCGAGTTGCTGGTGTTCCTGACGCAGGGTTTCAATACGCCGGCTAAGGGCCGGGTCGCTGTTGGTCTGGGTCACCAGCCGCGTCAGAATGCCTTGGACATCGCGCTGCCGGTCCTGGAATTGGCTCCAGTACTTCTCCAACTCCTGAGGCTGCTTGCCGCGCAACAGCACGTTTTTCCATTCCTGCACCTGCACCTTGAATTGCAGGTTGGCTTCATCGATCAACTGTGAGGTCAGCAACGGCCCTTCAAGCAAACTGCGATAGCTCTGTACCCCGCTGGAGAGGAAGTTGAAACAGGCCAGGGCAATCAAAAGCATCGCCAACAGGCTGCCACCGAGCAACGACAGGATTTGTGCTCTCAAGGAAGTTCGCAAAAGATTCATTGGGGGGAATTCTCGATACAAAGAAAATAGGGTGCATGCACGCCTCAACTTCCCTGTCATAAAAGGCACGCCTGGGCGTAGGGTGCTTATGTGCTGGATCGGCTGTCCTAGACGCTTCTTGAGCCTATCGGACCGATGGTCAAAAAAGTGTCTTAATTATGCTCGCCCCCTTCAAACGGTCACAAAACTGTCAAATATCCTTGCAATGATTCGCCCACGCGAACCTGTGAAACGTCCTACAGGCGCTTTCTTTGCGAGCCGCCATGAACCACAGCATCGACCACAGCCACCAGGATCCTGATCTGTTTGGCTTGCTTTACGGTTTTCGTTTTCGCCCCGGTGAAAAGGGTGAGCAGATTGATTCAGCCACGGCCTTGCAAGCATTACAGCAACCGGGCGACCCGGAAGAATTCCTCTGGCTGCACCTGAACCTGGCCCACGCCGCGTGCGAGCGCTGGATGCAGGCGCATCTGGATTTACCGGAAGAGTTCTTCGAAGCCTTGCACGAAGGCTCGCGCTCCACCCGTATCGAGCACGTCGACTCGGCCTTGCTGGCGGTGGTCAACGACGTGGTGTTCAACTTCAGCAGCATGGTCTCGTCGGATATTTCCACACTGTGGGTGTGCGCCCGCAGCCGGCTGTTGATCAGCGCACGTCTGCAACCCCTGCACTCGGTGGATAAACTGCGTTCTTCGGTGAAGGCCGGCGAACGCTTTCGCTCGCCCTCGGAGCTGCTGGTACACCTGCTGCGCGACCAGGGCGAAGTGCTGACGCAGATCGTGCGCAAGACCAGCATCAGCGTCGACCATATCGAAGATCAGCTACTGTCCTCGCGCCTGTCCACCAACCGCGCCGAACTGGGGGCCGCACGCCGGGTGCTGGTGCGCCTGCAACGCTTGCTGGCGCTGGAGCCCGGCTCGTTATTGCGCCTGCTCAACCGACCACCGCAGTGGCTGCAAAAGGAAGACGTGAAGGAGCTGCGCAAGTCCACCGAGGAGTTCGCGCTGATCATCAACGACCTGACGGCCCTGGGTGAGCGGATCAAGCTGTTGCAGGAAGAGATCGCCGCCAACCTCAACGAACAAAGCAACCGCACGCTGTTCACGCTGACCGTGGTGACGGTGCTGGCGTTACCGATCAATATCATTGCCGGTTTTTTCGGCATGAACGTCGGCGGCGTGCCGCTTTCCCAGGACCCGGAGGGCTTCTGGATCCTGGTGGCGCTGGTCGCGACCTTCACGCTGATCGCCGGGCGCTGGGCGTTCCGCAAATTTTCAAACTGAAATGCTATCAATCACGCTGAACGCCCGGCATCTAGGGCTGCTGTGGCGAGCAGGCTTGCCCTAATGCCGTTCAGTTAAGCGTACATCGCCTTCTGTAGGAGCGAGGGGGACGCCTAGTTCTTGCTCGCGAAAAACGTCAACGATAACGCGTGTTTCCTGAGTGAACGCGGCGCCTGTGAGTTCTTCGCGAGCAAGCTCGCTCCTACAAAAAAGCCTTAACTGAACGGCATTAGGGCTTGTCCCGCGTTGGGCTGCGTAGCTGCCACAGTCAAGAAGAACGCGGTGTATCAGCCACTCCGTGGCGGCTGGTTTTGGGGCTGCTTCGCAGCCCAACGCGGGGCAAGCCCGCTCGCCACAGGGCGATTTGTCAGGGGCTGAAAAGGTGCGTAGGTCCCCATCCCTCCCACATTGGCTCCCCTGCGTTTTATAGACCAGCGGCACACCCGATTACCTAAACAATGACCTGCGGCAGCATCGCTGTAACATTCTGCAACGAACATGCACGACATCCTCACAACACTGGATGCTCCGGCATGGCCACCCCTTCCCTGACTGCCTCCACGCATACGTCATCGATTGATACCCAACCCCGGCTCGACAAGAAACCCGGCCTGCTGACGGTGATCATCTTCTTTGCCGTGCTCGCCATGGGCCTGTTGTTTACCGCCTACAGCCTGATGCGCGACATGCACGAACTGGGCACCGTCGTCACCACCTGGACCCCGTTTCTGCTGTTGGGCGTGGCACTGTTGATCGCCCTGGGTTTCGAGTTCGTCAACGGTTTCCACGACACCGCCAACGCCGTGGCGACGGTGATCTACACCAACTCGCTGCCGCCGCAATTTGCGGTGGTGTGGTCGGGCTTTTTCAACTTCCTCGGCGTGCTGCTCTCCAGCGGCGCGGTGGCGTTCGGCATCATTGCCCTGCTGCCGGTCGAGCTGATTTTGCAGGTGGGCTCCTCGGCCGGTTTCGCGATGATCTTCGCCCTGCTGATCGCGGCGATCCTGTGGAACCTCGGCACCTGGTGGCTGGGGTTGCCGGCGTCTTCATCCCACACCCTGATCGGCTCGATCATCGGTGTCGGCGTGGCCAACGCCCTGATGCACGGGCGTGACGGCACCAGCGGCGTGGATTGGAGCCAGGCGATCAAGATCGGTTATGCCCTGCTGCTCTCGCCGTTGATCGGCTTCGTCTTTGCCGCACTCTTGCTGCTGGCCCTGCGTGTCTTCGTGAAAAACCGTGCACTGTACAAGGCGCCCAAAGGCGACACCCCGCCGCCCTGGTGGATTCGCAGCATGCTGATCGTCACCTGCACCGGTGTGTCGTTCGCCCACGGCTCCAACGATGGGCAAAAAGGCATGGGCCTGATCATGCTGATCCTGGTTGGCACCTTGCCGATGGCCTATGCGCTGAACCGCACCATGCCCGCCGAACAGTCGTTGCAGTTTGCGGCGGTGGCCGAAGTGACCCAAGTGGCGCTGATGAAAAGCGCGCCGCAGGGGCTACCCGGCGACCCGCGGCCGATCCTGTCGACCTATGTGCGTACCAAGGAGGCCACGCCCGAGCTGATCCCGGCCCTCGCCGCCCTCGCCGGCCAGATCGGTGATGAAGTCAAAGGCTACGGCTCCCTGGCCAAAGTCCCCGCCGAAGCCGTCGGCAACGTGCGTAACGACATGTACCTGAGCAGTGAAACCATTCGCTTGATGGACAAGGACAAGGTCGGCCATTTCGACGCCGATACCCAGGGCAAGCTGCAACTGTTCAAGCAACAGATCGACAATTCCACCCGGTTTATTCCGCTGTGGGTGAAGATCGCCGTGGCCATCGCCCTGGGGCTTGGGACCATGGTCGGCTGGAAGCGCATCGTGGTGACCGTGGGCGAGAAAATCGGCAAGACCCACCTGACGTACGCCCAGGGCGCCTCGGCCGAGACCGTGGCGATGCTGACCATCGGCGCGGCGGATATGTTCGGGTTGCCGGTGTCGACCACCCATGTGTTGTCGTCCGGTGTGGCGGGGACCATGGTGGCCAATGGCGGCGGTTTGCAGATGAAGACCATCCGCAATTTGCTGATGGCCTGGGTGTTGACGTTGCCCGCGGCGATTGTGCTATCCGGTAGCCTGTACTGGCTGTTCACCAAACTCTTCTGACACACCATCGATGCACAATGTGGGAGGGGCGGTGCGACGATTCGACGTGCTCCCTCCCACATTTTGACGTGTGCTGTGTCAGCTGTTGAAGAGCCCGGCCATCGCCTTCAGCCGTTTCTTGTATACCCGCCGCGCCTCCAGCGCCTCTTCCAAGGTCACCGCCACAAACCCCGCCCGCTGGTTCGGCTGCATCTGCCCGATCAGGTCCAGGTCGGCACTGATCACCGTGCCGATCATCGCGTAACCACCGCCGGATACCGCGTCGCGGTGCAGCACAATCGGCTCCAGACCGGCCGGTACCTGGATCGAGCCGATGGGGTAGCAACTGTCGACGATATTCGACGGGTCAGACCCGGCCCCAAACGGCTGCTCCCGTGGCTGGAAGCTCAAGGCACTGCCGCCCCTGAAGCGATAGCCGATGCGGTCCGCTTCGGAACCCACCGTCCACGGTTCGGCAAAAAAGCTGCTTTTTGCCCCATCGCTGAGGCGTTCGTAATACAGCCCCGGCACCACGCGCAAGGTCACATCGCCACCGACCGAACGACGCAACGCCATCGGCAAACTGTTGCCCGCCCGCCCCTGTCCGCTGGCTGGGCCGATGGGCAATTCATCACCTGCCTGCAAGCGCCGCCCGTGAAACCCACCCAGCGCGCCGAGGGTGTAAGTGGAACGACTGCCGAGCACCACCGGCACGTCGATCCCCCCGGCGACCGCCAGATAGGCCCGCGCGCCCGCCTTCGGAAACTCAAAGCGCAACACCTGCCCCGCGCGTACAAGGAAGGCGGTGTCCTGGTGCACCACTTCGCCGTCCAGGCGTGGCGACATCAGTGCACCGCTGAGGGCCACCAACGCGTCCTGTTGAAACGCCAGTTCGGGGCCGATCAACGTGCATTCCAGCCCGGCCGCGCCGACCGGATTGCCCACCAAGTGGTTGGCCGCGCTCAACGCGTACTGGTCCAGCGCGCCCGACGGCGGGATGCCCAGGTGGTAATAACCTTCACGGCCCAGGTCCTGTACGGAGGTGGCCAGCCCGGGTTTGAGGACCTTGATCATGCCAACGCCTCCTGCAGGGTTTTCGGGTAGCCGATGGGGTCGGCGAGAAACGCATCGAGGGAAAACTCCACCGGGCGGATGCGCAGGTCGAAACGTCCAGCGTCCACCTCGGCGACGGCCAGGTCGTAGGCCGTGCGGTCGATGGGTTTGAACTGCACGATATCGCCAGGGCGGAAGAACACCATGTGTTCCTGGAGGTAAGCCAACTGCTGCGCCGGGTCGTAGATCGGTGCCGGGGTTACGCCGAACATCTGATAACCGCCGGCGCCGCGCACCGAGTAAATGCAACCGAAACAGCCACCGTGGCCAAGGGTCAGCTTTGGCGTGTCGGTACGCGGGCGCAGGTACTTGGGCACCTGCAATTGCCGCGCGCGCTCGACCATCTGGAACATGAACGGCAAGCCCGCGACAAAGCCGACCATCGACACAAACCACGGCGCGCCACTGTGGGCGGCGATAAATGCGTCGACATCCGCCAGGCCATTGATGCGCGCGGCGTACTCCAGGTCGGTGCCGCTGGGGTCCTGGTGGCGATCGCGAAAACGCATCAGGGTTTCATGGGTCCAGGGGTCGTTGTACAGCACCGGGATTTCGATGATGCGCGTGTGCAAGGTGCGTTCGGCCACCGCCTGGGCTTCGGCGCTTTGCACCGCGTCGAGCAGCACATGGGGCGCGATGCGGTCGGGGTCGAAGCGAATCTGGAACGAGGCATTGGCCAGGCATACATCCAGCACGCCATCCAGGGCCAGGCGCTCCACGGCGCGGGTCACGGCCATACCCTTGAAAAAAGCCTCCAGGGACATGCTGTCGCTGACCTCGGCAAACAGGTGTTCATCCGCGCCGAAGCTGTAGCGGATTGGGGATGTTTCAGCCATGTCTGTTCCTCTTGGAATCATTGTAGAAAGGCAGGCAAAAAATGATCTGTGGCGAGCGGGCTTGGTGTGTGAGCGAGTCAGTTGTGGCGAGCGGGCTTGCCCCGCGTTGGGCTGCGTAGCGGCCCCAATCCAAAGACACTGTGCAGTGTCAGGTAAAACTCGGCCGTCTGATCTCAGGGCCGCTACGCGCCCCAACGCGGGGCAAGCCCGCTCGCCACATCAAGCCCGTTCACACACCAAGCCAACTGCCACACCCAGCCTGCTCACACCTCAAGCCTGTTCACCACAGCAAGCCCGTTCACTACCGCTATGCCAGCCTGGTCCAACGCTTCACGGGTGGCTTCCACCAGTTCCAGGGCGCCGGGGGTGTCGCTGTGCAGGCAGATGGAGTCGAACTCAATAAACAGGTCTTCGCCTTCTACGGTCCGCACCAGCCCCGTCTGACACGCACGCAGGACGCGGGCTGCGACAGTGGCCGGGTCCAGCGCACGTACGTGGCGGGTAAACACAATGGAGCCCGTGAGGTCGTATTCACGGTCGGCATAAAACTCGCGCACCACCGGCTGCCCCAGCTCCTTGGCCACGCGCCAGATCACCGAATTGGGCATGCAATACAGCAGCAATGTCGGCTCGATGATTTGCAGGTTTTGTACCAGCAGCCGCGCGGCTTCTTCGTCGCGGGCCAGGTGCATGTAGAGCGCGCCGTGCGGCTTGATATGTTGCAGCGTCACACCCTGGGCACGGGCGATTTCACGCAGGGCACCTAGCTGGTAGAGCATGTCGTCGACCAGCTCCTGGGCCGGCGCCTGGATATGCCGACGGCCGAAGCCCACCAGGTCACGAAAGCCGGGGTGCGCACCAATAGCCACCCCCAGTTGCTTGGCGCGCGCGACGGTGCGACGCATGGTGCCGGGGTCGCCGGCATGGAAGCCGGTGGCGATATTGGCCGAGCTGATGTAGGCCATCAGTTCCGCGTCAACGCCGTCGCCAATGGTCCAGGGGCCGAAGCCTTCGCCCATGTCTGAATTGAAATCCACTGCCTGCATCGAGGTCGCTCCGCCAAAAGGTGATGCTCGAAAGTAGGCTGCGGCTTGACCCCTTGGGAAGATCTATTATCAGATGATCTATCTTCTGAAAATCAGATAAAGCTATGTCCCTGACCTTGCGCCAAATTCGCTATTTCGTCGCCACCGCCGAAATCGGCCAGATTTCCCAGGCGGCGATTCACTTGAACATCTCCCAGTCTGCCGTGACCACGGCGATCAAGGAGCTCGAAGCCCTGCTCGGCGTGCAGTTGTTCGTACGCTCGGCCCAGGGCATGAGCCTCACTGACGCCGGGCGGCATTTTCTCAACCGTGCCTATGTGATTGTGCGCAGTGTCGACGACGCACTGAACAGCCCCCTGCCCGACTACCGCGCCAGCGGCGTATTGCGGGTGGCGGCCAGCTACACCGTGCTGGGGTATTTCCTGCCGCACCACTTGCAACGCATGGAGCACTGGCATCCGGATGTGACCATCGAGGTGTTCGAACAAGAGCGCCAGGCCATTGAGCAGGGGCTGCTCAACGGCCGGTTTGATATGGCCGTCGTCCTGACCGCCAACCTCACCCACCCGGATATCGTCTCGGAAATTCTCTTCAATTCGGAACGCCGCCTGTGGCTGCCCAGCCATCACCCATTGTGCGAACGTGGCGCCGTGAGCCTGGCAGATGTGGCCCGCGAGCCGTACATCCTGCTCACCGTCGACGAGGCCGAACACAGCGCCATGCGCTACTGGGAACAGGCCGGGCAAACGCCCCAGGTGCGGCTGCGCACCAGCTCGGTGGAGGCGGTGCGCAGCATGGTCGCCAACGGCAGCGGCGTGGCGATCCTGTCGGACCTGGTGCATCGGCCCTGGTCCCTGGAAGGCAAGCGCATCGAAACCCTGACCGTGACCGACCCGGTAACGCCCATGAGCGTCGGCCTGGCCTGGCACCGCGAACGGGCGTTTACCCCAGCGATGCAGGCGTTCCGCGATTACTTCCACGACGCGTTCCTGACGCCGCAGCAGTTGTCGGCACGGCGTTAGAGTTGGTCTTGCAGGGTCGCGGCCAGCCAGTCCATGAACACCCGTACCCGCAGCGGTAAATGGCGCTGCCCGGCATAGAGCAGAGACACGTCCAACGGCGGCGCCGGATAGTCCGGTAACACCGCCACCAACTCACCACTGGCCAACGCCTGCGCCATGCCCAGGGCCGGCACCTGGATGATCCCGAAGCCGCCCAGGCACGCCGACGTGTAGGCATCGGTGCTGTTGACCGTGACCCGCCCGGCCATGGGCAGGCGGTGCACCTTGTTGCCCTGCTGGTATTCAAACCCCATCGAGCGCGAACCCAGCGGGCGCACGTAATGCACCAGGTGGTGATCGGCCAGGTCGGCCAAGGTCTTCGGCACGCCGTAGCGTTGCAGGTAGGTGGCGCTCGCACAGTTGATCATCGGCAGGCTGCACAACCGCCGCGCCACCACGGACTGGTCCGGCTGCGCGCCCACGCGCAGCACGCAATCGAAGCCCTCGGCGAGCAGGTCGACCTGACGGTCGGTGCAGCTGATTTCCAGCTCGATCAACGGGTGCGCGGCCATGAAGGGCGGCAGGCGCGGCAGGATCAGGTCACGCGCCATCACGTTGGGCAGGTCCAGCCGAATACGCCCGGCCAGTTGCGCTTCCTCCTGGCGAAACAGCCCTTCCAGTTCCTCCATGTGCGCGAGCAGATCCTTGCTGCGCTCATACAGCACACGCCCGTCCTGCGTGGCTTGCACCGTGCGCGTGGTGCGTTGCAGCAACCGCGCGCCGAGCAGTTCTTCCAGCGCCTGCACATGCTCGGACACCGTCGAACGCGGCAAGCCCAGGCTCTCGCCAGCGCCGGTGAAACTCGACAGTTCGGTGACGCGTACGAAGGTGCGCAATAGTTCGAGTTTGTTCATGGGATTGTTCGCCTGATCCGACCAGTGATTCCGATTCACTGCTGTTTATCACGTTATAGGCGCACAAATACACTGTGCGCCACCATCCCATCCAGAGGCATTCATCATGACCCGCAAAATCGCATTGATCACCGGCGCCAGCCGCGGCCTGGGTAAAAACGCCGCGCTGCACCTGGCGGCGCAAGGCGTCGACATCATCGGCACTTACCACAGCAAAGCGGAGGAAGCGCAGGCTTTGGTCGCGCAGATCGAACAATTGGGTGGCCGCGCGGCCATGCTGCAACTGGATGTCAGCCAGAGCGCGAGCTTCAGTCAGTTTGTTGGCGAAGTGGCTGGCGTGCTCAAGGATGTGTTCGCACAGGAGCGCTTCGATTTTCTGATCAATAACGCGGGGATTGGCATTCACGCCAGCTTTGCCGAGACCACCGAAGCCCAGTTCGACCAACTGGTGGCGATCCAATTCAAGGGCCCGTTTTTCCTGACCCAGCAGCTGTTACCGTTAATCCGCGACGGCGGCCGCATCCTCAATGTGTCCAGCGGCCTGACGCGCTTCAGTCTGCCGGGCTACGCCGCCTACGCGGCCATGAAAGGCGCGATGGAAGTGCTGACCCGCTACCAGGCCAAGGAGCTGGGCGCACGCGGCATCAGCGTCAACATCCTGGCCCCCGGCGCCATCGAGACCGACTTCGGCGGCGGCGCCGTGCGTGACAACGCCAGCCTCAATGCGATGGTCGCCAACAACACCGCCCTGGGCCGTGCGGGCTTACCGAATGATATCGGTGGGGCGATTGCCAGCCTGCTGGCCGACGGCAGCCACTGGATCACCGGCCAGCGCATCGAGGCGTCGGGCGGCATGTTTCTGTAGGAGCTTCTCGCGCAGCACGTCATAGCCCCAGTGATACACATAGGTGTACGGCAGGAAAAACAGCAGTACACCTATGTCGAGGATAAACGCCTGCACCAGGCTGATATTCAGCCAGGCGGCAATCAGCGGCACACACACCAGAATCAAGCCCCCTTCAAACATCAAGGCATGCAGCCCCCGGGTCCAGGCGTTGTTGGCCAGGTGCCAGCGCGCCTTGAGGCGGTCGAACAGGCCATTGAAAATCACGTTCCAGGTCAGCGCCAACAGGCTGATCGCCAGGGTGACCATGCCCATTTCCAGGGCCGGTTTATCCATGATCCACGCCAGCAACGGCGTGCAAATCAACAACGCCAGGGCCTCGAAACCAATGGCCTGGCACACACGTTCAGTAATCGACTTGGTAGGGTTCATAACCCGGCTCCGTGAGTGACGATGGTTGCCATCATTACCCCTTGGCTCGATACTTCATAACCAATAACCATCGATCAAGGCGATAGTCATGGCCTCTAACGAAGTGCTGCAGGCATTTGTCCAGGCGGCGACCCAAGGTTCGTTCTCGGCGGCGGCGCGCAAGCTCGGCAAGAGCCAGTCCACCGTCAGCGCAGCGGTGGCGAGCCTGGAGATTGATTTGGATGTGGTGCTGTTTGACCGCAGCAGCCGCAAGCCGACACTGACGCCCGCAGGCCATGTGTTGTTGCAACGCGCCGAGCAGGTGCTGGAGGCCAGCAGCCGGCTGGAGTTGGCGGCGAGTCAGTTGGCCCAGGGGTTGGAGCCGAAGCTGAGTATCGCCATGTCCGATACCTACCAGTCCGACCGTTTCGAGGTCGCCCTCAGCGCGTTTGAACAACGCTACCCGGACCTTGAGCTGGAATGCCTGATCGCCGAATGCGAAGACCTGATCGCCCTGGTCCAAAGCGGGCGGGCGCAGATCGCGTTTATTGAACAACAGGACGTGTATCCGCCGGACCTGACCCGCGCGCCGGTGGACGAGCGCACCGAGATTGCCCTGTTCGTGTCACCGAAGCATCCGCTGGCGGGCCTCGATACCCTCACGGCGCACGCCCTGCAACAGCACCGCGAATTGCGCCTGGCAAGTATCATCAACCCGAACGAAACCCGCGCCAACGGCCGCGTCTGGTCGGCCCCCAGTTACCTGATGCTGCTGGAGATGGCCCAGTTGGGTTTCGGCTGGGCACCGATTCCCCGCTGGCTGGTGGAACGCTTTGGTGGCGGGCAACTGGTCGAACTCAAGGCACGCGGCTGGCCGCGTTCGGTGGCCGTGGATGCACTGTGGTCCCGTCACCATCCTCCGGGGCCGGCGGGGAGTTGGTTGTTGGGGAAGATGTTGGAGTGATACCTCCCAGACAATGAAAATCAAATGTGGGAGGGGGCTTGCCCGCGATAGCGGTGGGTCAGTCACCTAATACAGTGACTGACACCCTGTTATCGGGGGCAAGCCCCCTCCCACATTTGGATCTTCATTGCTTGGGGGAATCGAGTTCGGCCAGGCGGTGTTCGAGGAAGTGTTTTTCAGGGATCTGCTGGGTCAGTGACAGGGCTGTTTCATAGGCCCTGCGGGCCTCTTCCACCCGTCCCAACTGCCGGCAAAACTCGCCCCGCGCCGAATGCGCCAAGTGGTAATCCTGCAACTCGCCGCGCGCCAGAATCGCCTCCACCTGCTGCAAGCCCGCCAACGGTCCATCGCGCATAGCCACCGCCACGGCGCGGTTCAATTCAATGACTGGCGAAGGCACCGCCCTGAGCAATACATCGTAGAGCCCAATAATCTGCGGCCAATCCGTTTCCCCGGCGCTACGTGCCTCGGCATGCACCGCCGCAATCGCCGCTTGCAGGCAATACGGGCCAAAACCCCGCTGGGTCAGTGCCTGTTCCACCAGCGCGCAACCTTCAGCCATCAAGGACGTATCCCACAACGAACGGTCCTGTTCATCCAACAGCACCAGTTCGCCGCTGGCCGAGGTGCGCGCGGCGCGGCGGGATTCGTGGAGCAGCATCAACGCCAGCAAGCCCAGGACTTCCGGTTCGGGCAGCAATTGGGTCAACAAGCGACCGAGGCGGATGGCCTCACGGGTCAGGTCTTCGCGGGTCAGGTCCGCGCCCATGGACGCCGAGTAGCCTTCGTTGAACACCAGGTAAATCACGCGCAGCACACTGTCCAGGCGTTCGGGTAATTCGGCCAGGGACGGCACCTGATAGGGAATCTTCGCCTCGCGGATCTTGCCCTTGGCCCGCACGATGCGTTGGGCGATGGTGGTGGGCGTGGCCAGGAAGGCGCGGGCGATTTCTTCGGTGGTGAGGTCGCAGACCTCACGCAAGGTCAGCGCCGTCTGGGCGTCGGCCGCCAACGCAGGGTGGCAGCAGGTGAAGATCAGGCGCAGACGGTCGTCTTCCACGTCTTCCTCACTCCAGTCAGCGGCTTCCAGTGCGTCGGCCTGCGCCTGCAACAACGGGGTAAACCGGGCCTGGCGGCGCAGACGATCGATGGCCTTGAAGCGTCCGGTCGATACCAGCCAGGCGCGTGGGTTGCTCGGCACACCGTCTTGCGGCCAGCGCTCGACCGCGACGAAGAACGCCTCGTGCAAGGCTTCTTCGGCGAGGTCGAAATCCCCCAGCAAACGGATCAGCGTGGCGAGGACGCGCCGGGACTCACTGCGGTAGATCGCCTCGATGGGAGGCGTCAATCGCGCATGCCCTGGGTCACCAGCGTCACCAGGCGGTCCAGGCTCTGGCCCCAGCCGTCGTGAAAGCCCATGGCTTCGTGGGCCTGTTTGTCTTCAGCGCTCCAGTGCATGGCGCGAGCGGTGTAGAGGGTCTTGCCGTCTTGCTCCTCAAAGGTGACTTCAGCGCTCATGAACGGCTTGCCCGAAGGTATCCAGCCCGGCACGAAGGCATCGGTGAACACCAGGCGGTTGGGCGCGTCGATCTCCAGGAACACGCCCTGGGTCGGGTACTCGCTGCCATCCGGTGCGCGCATCAGGGTGCGGAACAGGCCACCAACCCACAGGTTCATTTCACACTCGGGGGTGGTCATGCCGTGGGGCCCCCACCATTGTTGCAACAGGGCAGGTTCGGTCCAGGCGCGGAACACACGGCTGCGCGGCGCATCGATCACGCGGCTGATGGACAGCTCAAATTCGGCAGGTTGCTTGGGCATGGGATAAACCTCCTGAGTATTAGGGTTGTTGTCGTCAGAGATTCAATTCGCGCACGGGGCGCACTTCCACACTGCCGACCCGAGCGGCCGGAATGCCACCGGCCACCTGGATCGCTTCATTCAAGTCCCGCGCCTCGATCAGGTAGAACCCGGCGAGTTGCTCCTTGGTTTCGGCAAAGGGCCCGTCGGTAATCGACAGCTTGCCATTGCGCATGCGCACGGTGGTGGCCGTGCTCACCGACTCCAGCGGCTCGGCGGCGAGCATGCGCCCGCTGGCCTGTATCGACTGGGCGTAGGCGAGACACTCCGGGTCTTTGGGGCTGTCTGGCGAAGTGTGCAACAGCTGTTCATTGCTGTAGATCAGGCACAGGTATTTCATGGCGTTCTCCGTTTTAGCAACGACTGACTATAGTTCGCGGCGCTCAAGGTTTCAGGTCGAACAGTGCCGTGCCGCTTGCCATGTCGAACGGCGCCGACCAATGCTCATGCACCACCTTCCAGTCGCCGTTAAAACGTTGATAGCCGGCCGTCACCCGCATCCAGCAGGCCTTCACTTCACCGTCCGGCCCGGCGCCGCCGCAGTGGGCCAGCCAGTGGGCGAATGCGCTGTCCTGGGACTCGACGATACGCAGTTCGTGGAACTCGAAAATGCCGGGGCCGGGGCAGTGTTCCATGCACGCTTCCCAGTGCGCACGGTAGGCCGCCTTGCCTTTGAACTGCAGGGCGCT
The DNA here is from genome assembly GCF_057808775.1 of Pseudomonas sp. FG86. Taxonomy (NCBI): domain Bacteria; kingdom Pseudomonadati; phylum Pseudomonadota; class Gammaproteobacteria; order Pseudomonadales; family Pseudomonadaceae; genus Pseudomonas; species Pseudomonas sp. FG86. The sequence continues at coordinate 17,099 of NZ_JBMDIS010000009.1, forward strand.
CACGGCATCGAACGAGACGACATCGTCGGCGTAATAGCTGACAATCTTATCGATATTCCGGGAAAGTACGGCTTGCTTCCATTCTTCGATCAGGGTGTTGATTGCGGTACTCATGGCGATACTCCTTCGGGTTGGAAAATCAAGGAAGACACCCTTAGTCGAACGGCCTCCGGGCAAATCGACAGCCCGTTGAAAAATAATGTCGTCCAGCGCAAAACCGCTAGACTGCGCCCTTCTTTGCAGCCGTTCGGACGCCCCGATGCAAACCCGCCTTGTCGCCTACGAGGCGCTGAATGCTGTGCAACAACAGCAAGTCGGCGCCCTCGAAGTTCATCCTGAGCAGTTGCCGTTTTGCGGCGACATGTATTGCGCACTCAACACCCTGCTGGTCAACCCAAGCCCAGGCGTCAAAGGCTTTGCGCTGCTGGCCGACGAGCGTCCGGTGGCGTTCCTCCTGCTCAAGCGCCCGCCCTGCCTGCCGCACTGGGCGGATGAACACAGCGCCACGCTGCATGCGCTACAGGTGGATCGGCAGCAGCAGGGCCGGGGCTTTGGCAAGGCGTGTTTGCAGGCGCTGCCGGCGGCGGCGATACAGGCGTGGCCGCAGATCAAGGCGCTGGAGTTGTCGGTGGACACGGACAATGTGGCGGCGATGGGGCTGTATCTGGGCGCCGGATGGGTGGACAGCGGGGAGGCGTATCAGGGGCGGGTTGGGTATGAGCGGAGGTTGAGGTGGGTGTTTGGTCGATACGGTGTTGGCCTGCTTTAAATGTCACGTATAGATAACTCACCCGATAAAAAGTAATGAATATGCGACATGAATACTTCAGTTATCGCTCAGCAACCCGACAGCCAAGTTCGCGCCATGCGTCTTAACCATGGTTCTGCCGAGGGGCTGCGCGGCAGCCCTATTCAGCGCTGCCGCATTCTTCCGGGTGAACCGCAGCGGTAGGTTTTGGGGCCGCTGCGCAGCCCAACGCAGGGCGAGCCCGCTCGCCACAGAGGGACGTGTTCAGCCTGCCGGTTACCGGGGTTCCACGGGCAACCAGATCTCCACCGTCCCCGTGCCCTTGCGTACATCGAAATCCGCGCTGTAGCGCTCGAAATCCGCCCCCGCCACCTTGTAGCCCGAGTGCGGCAACCACTCGAACATGATGCGCTCGTAGGTCTGCTCCAGCGCCTGCACCGGGCCATAGTGCGGGAACACGGCGTAGTGGTGCGCAGGCAGTTCGACGAACTCGAAGTTGCTCGGCACATCGCCTTTGGACGGCACTTCCACCCCCGCCATGTAATCGAATTCACCGTGGCTGGGGTTATGGCAAACGCCATAGGACACACCGTCGACGCGTTTCTTGATGTGTTTTACGCTGTCGTCAAACACGCCCCACAGCTTGGGGATATCGCCCGCCGTGGCCTTCGAATAACGCCCTTGCACCCCCGCGATTACCAGGGCTTTGCCGTCTTTCATGCGCGGCTCTAACGGTTGTGTTATCTGCTGATCCATCTGAACAGTCTCCTTCTTATGAGGGAACAAACCCATATCGAGTATAGGGGTATATCCGCGCTGTACTCCATGCAGAAAATTTTCCTACGCATCTGGACAACTGGCCATCATCGACCGTATTGTCTGCCCCGCAGGCCACCGCAGTGGCCAACGTCGCTCGGACGGTTCCGGGCGCTTACGTACTCCGAGGCAACAATGGCCGACCAAGGTTCGCCGCGCCGCTTTGCGCGCATCGATCGACTCCCCCCTTACGTGTTCAATATCACTGCCGAGCTGAAGATGGCTGCGCGTCGGCGCGGCGAAGACATCATCGACTTGAGCATGGGTAACCCCGACGGCGCCACGCCTCCCCATATCGTGGAGAAAATGGTCACCGTCGCCCAGCGTGAAGATACCCACGGCTACTCCACCTCCAAAGGCATTCCACGTCTGCGCCGGGCGATTTCACGCTGGTACAAAGACCGCTACGACGTGGACATCGACCCCGAGTCGGAAGCCATCGTCACCATCGGTTCCAAGGAAGGCCTGGCGCACTTGATGCTGGCCACCCTGGACCAGGGCGACACCGTACTGGTGCCCAACCCGAGCTACCCGATTCATATCTACGGTGCCGTGATTGCCGGCGCCCAGGTGCGTTCGGTGCCGCTGGTACCCGGCGTGGACTTCTTCGCCGAGCTGGAACGGGCGATTCGCGGCTCGATCCCCAAGCCGAAGATGATGATCCTGGGCTTCCCGTCCAACCCCACCGCGCAGTGTGTGGAGTTGGATTTCTTCGAACGGGTGATTGCGCTGGCCAAACAGTACGACGTACTGGTGGTGCATGACCTGGCGTACGCGGACATTGTCTACGACGGCTGGAAAGCCCCCTCGATCATGCAGGTGCCTGGGGCAAAGGATATTGCGGTGGAGTTTTTCACCCTGTCCAAGAGCTACAACATGGCCGGCTGGCGTATTGGTTTCATGGTGGGTAACCCGGAACTGGTCAACGCGCTGGCACGGATCAAGAGCTACCACGACTACGGCACCTTTACCCCGCTGCAAGTCGCCGCGATTGCGGCGCTGGAAGGCGACCAACAGTGCGTCAAGGACATCGCCGAGCAGTACCGCCAGCGCCGCAATGTGCTGGTCAAGGGCCTGCATGAACTGGGCTGGATGGTCGAGAACCCGAAGGCGTCGATGTACGTCTGGGCGAAGATTCCCGAAGCCTATGCCGCCATGGGCTCGCTGGAATTTGCCAAGAAACTGCTGCAGGAAGCCAAGGTGTGTGTGTCGCCGGGGATCGGCTTTGGTGAGTATGGCGATGACCATGTGCGCTTTGCACTGATCGAGAACCAGGACCGGATTCGCCAGGCGGTGCGGGGGATTCGCGGGATGTTCCGGGCGGATGGGTTAGTACCGAAAACCGGCGCCTGACTCGGTCAACATGTGGGAGGGGGCTTGCCCCCGATAGCGGTGGGTCAGTCACCAGATGCAGTGATTGACCCCCTATATCGGGGGCAAGCCCCCTCCCACATTTGATTGGGTTTTCACCCTGGCCTTGTGGTGTGTCTGTTAGACCACCAACGACAGCAACATGATAAAGATCAGCGCCACCACCGACAGGATGGTTTCCATCGCCGTCCAGGTCTTGAATGTCTCGGCCACGGTCATGTTGAAGTACTGCTTGACCAGCCAGAAGCCTGCATCGTTAACGTGAGACAGGATCAACGAGCCCGCCCCGGTCGCCAGTACCAGCAGCTCGCGGTTGACCCCTGGGATCATCCCCACCACCGGCACCACAATGCCAGCACCCGTAATGGTCGCTACGGTCGCCGAACCCGTCGCCACACGAATCACCGCCGCCACCAGCCACGCCAGCAAAATCGGGTTGATCTGCGCGTTGACCGCCATATGGCCGATCACGTCACCCACACCGCTGGTCACCAGCATCTGCTTGAAGCCACCACCGGCACCGATGATCAGGATGATCGCGGCGGTCGGCGCCAGGCTGGCGTCGAGCAGCTTGAGGATTTGTTTGGAGTGGATACCCTGGCGATGGCCAAAGGTGTACAGCGACAGCAGCAAGGCCAGCAGCAAGGCGCTGATCGGGTGACCGATCATGTCCATCCAGTTGCGCACCACGTGGCCTTCGGCCAGGGCGATGTCGGCGAAGGTTTTCAGCAGCATCAGGAACACCGGCAGCAGCACGGTGATCAGGGTGATGCTGAAGCTCGGCAACGTCTTGTGCTCCGACTCGCGGGCCAATTGGTCGACCAACTCCTGGGACGGGTTGCCGGGAATGTACTTGGCAATGAACGTACCGAAGATCGGGCCGGCAATGATGGCGGTCGGCAGTGCGACGATCAGGCCATACAGGATGGTCTTGCCGATATCCGCGCCAAACACGCCGATGGCCAGCAGTGGACCCGGGTGCGGTGGCACCAGGCCGTGCACCGCCGACAGGCCGGCCAGCAACGGGATACCGATCTTGATCAGCGACACGCCGGTACGGCGCGCAACGATAAACACCAACGGGATCAACAGCACAAAGCCGATCTCGAAGAACAGCGGAATGCCCACCAGGAACGCGGCGAACATCATGGCCCACTGGACCTTTTCCTTGCCGAAGGCGCGGATCAAGGTCTGGGCGATCTGATCGGCACCGCCGGATTCAGCCATCATCTTGCCGAGCATCGTACCCAGCGCGAGGATGATGCCGACAAAGCCAAGCACCCCGCCGAAACCGTCCTGGAATGCCTTGATGATCTTGTCCACGGGCATACCCGAGGTCAGGCCGAGGAAGCCGGCCGCGATGATCAGCGCAATGAACGGGTGAACCTTGAACCGGGTAATCAATACGATCAGCCCGATGATGGTAACGACTGCATCTAACAGCAGGTACGACTCGTGGGATATGCCAAACATGGGGGGTCTCTCCTGTTTGTTGTTGTTATTAAAACGGGTGTTGAATTTCCTGCCGGGGATAGCGCTATCTTGTCCGGCAAAAAATTATCGGGTTGGTTCAAAACCGTGTTGCAGCCACCAGGCGTTGGTCTGCTCGGCCAGCGCCTCGACGCTGTCTTCGCTGGCGTTTAGAGCCAGGGTCAGGGGCTCGCCCTTGGGCGATTCAAGGGTGGCGAACTGGCTGTCTATGAGGCTGGCCGGCATGAAATGGCCGGGGCGATGGGACACGCGGTCGGCGGCGACTTCACGGGTCAGTTCCAGGAATACAAAGCCCAGGCCAGGCGCGGCTTCGCGCAGGTGGTCGCGGTATTTCTTTTTCAGCGCGGAGCAGGTGAGTACCGGGTGTTCACCGGCTTTGAGCGAGCGGCGCAGTTCATCGCACAGGATGTCTAGCCAGCCGGCGCGGTCGTCGTCGTTGAGGGGGTGGCCGGCGCTCATCTTTTCGATGTTCGCGGCGGGGTGAAAGCTGTCGCCTTCAATGGCCGTGGCACCGTTCAGGCGGCACAGGGCCTCGCTGACGCTGGTCTTGCCACAGCCGGCAACACCCATGATGACCAGGGCGGTAACAGGTTGACTCATGGAACACCTCAGGACGCAGATAGCGCTACCTTTGCACGCTGTAAGGCGAGTGCAAAAACAGGCTTTTCCCGCGCCGTCTTGTCATTTTTATGGAGTGACGCGTGCATCCGCTCCAATCATTTGAACCGGATCAGGCAACCCAAAGTTCAATAATTTGCAGCCTTTTGGAGACAGCGCTACCTTAGTGCCTCGATTTTTGTTTGGCAAGCCGCCTGATGACCTCTAAGAACGATAAAAATACCCGCACCACCGGTCGCCCTACCCTCAATGAAGTCGCCCGCCTGGCCGGCGTCAGCCCGATTACCGCCTCGCGCGCGCTGCGCGGCATCAGCACCGTGGCCACCGAACTGGTGGAAAAAGTGCAGCGAGCCGCCGCCGAACTCAACTATGTGGTCAACCCCGCCGCCCGCGCCCTGGCTTCGGCCCAGAGCCATTCGGTGGTGGTGTTGGTGCCGTCGTTGTCCAACCTGCTGTTTATCGAAACCCTCGAAGCCATCCATCAGGTACTGCGGCCCAAGGGGTTCGAAGTACTGATCGGCAACTCCCATTACTCGCGCGATGAAGAAGAAAACCTGCTGCGCAACTACATGGCCTACCAGCCACGGGGGTTGCTGCTGACCGGGTTCGATCGCACCGAAAGCGCGCGACGGATGGTCGAGGCCAGCAATGTGCCCTGTGTGTACATGATGGATCTGGACCCTAATGCGGGCGTGAACTGCGTGGGTTTCTCACAGTTGGCCGCAGGTGAAACGGCAGCGGCGCATTTGCTCTCCCGTGGGCGCAAGCGCCTGGCCTATATCGGCGCGCAACTGGACCAACGTACCCTGCTGCGAGGCGAGGGTTTCCGCCGGGCGTTGCAACAAGCGGGAATGTACGACCCGGCGCTGGAACTGCTGACACCGCGCCCTTCCTCGGTCGGCCTGGGTGGCGAGCTGTTCCTGCAATTGCTCGCGGCGCACCCGGATGTGGACGCAATCTTCTTCGGCAACGACGACCTGGCGCAAGGTGCGCTGCTGGAAGCCCTGCGCCATGGCATCAACGTGCCGGAGCGCGTGGCGGTGCTGGGCTTTAACGACCTGCCAGCGTCGTCTTTCATGGTGCCGCGCTTGAGCAGCATCAGCACCCCCAGGGAAGCGATCGGTCGACGTGCGGCGGAGCATTTGTTGACGATCATGGCGGGCAATAGGATCGCCAAGCCGGTAGTGGATATGGGGTTTGAATTGCAGGTGCGGGAAAGCACGTAGGACGCCTGTAGGATGAGGCTGACATTGCGGTAAGCGCCTTGCCCGGTTGCCTACGCTTACGTCAGAATCCGCCGGCTTGTGCGCTTGAGGGGTGATCTTTAAGGTTTGCCGGTCGCTGAATTTCTCGGTGATCGGGTTTAGTAGCCTGAAGCTCTCCACACATATGCATAAGCCAACCATGGTGGCTGTGCGTAGGGCGCCTTCGGGTGCGCCGGGTTTGTGTGGGATTACCGGTCTACTAACCTGCGTACAGCTGCCACCCATTCGTTTAGTAGCGATTAGGGTGTTGGCACAGCCAGGTACTTCAACCATGCAAAGCGTCAATCCCCCGACTACGCTGTTCACGCTCATCCCCGATGTCCCCACCGAAACCCTGCTGATCAACAGCTACGAAACCGTGTGCTCCGTCAGCACCTTGCTGCTCGACCTGTCTGATGACCTTACCGGCAAACACCGTGATGTTGCCCTGGCCATTCACCAATTGAGCGAACTAAGCGTGTTGCTGGTGGGCAAAGCCATGGACCAGCACGCACCACGCTGCTAAGGCCCTACTGGATAAAAATGTGGGAGGGGGCTTGCCCCCGATAGCGGTGAATCAGTCAGCCTATCTGTAGCTGACCCACTGCATATCGGGGGCAAGCCCCCTCCCACATTTTTTAACCGCGCCTACTTGGCCCCTGCTAGATTAACCACTCTCCACCGCCAGGAAAGCACCATGGGACACTCACTGAAAATCTTGGGCCGTACCTCGTCGATCAACGTGCGCAAAGTCCTGTGGACCTGCCAGGAACTGGGCATAGACTATGTGCGCGAAGACTGGGGCATCGGTTTCAAACCCACCCAATCCGCCGAATTCCTGGCCCTGAACCCCAATGCCCAAATTCCGGTACTGATCGATGACCACGGCGTGCTGTGGGAATCCAACACCATCTGCCGCTATTTGGTGAACCTCTACCAACGCCACGACCTGCTGCCCATCGAACCCGCACCGCGCGCGCGGGTCGAGCAGTGGATGGACTGGCAGGCGACCGAACTCAACCCGTCCTGGGGCTATGCCTTCCAGGCGCTGGTGCGCAATAGCCCCGACCATCAGGACCCGCAACGCATCGCAGCCGGCGTGCAGGCCTGGAACGACAAGATGGGGCTGCTGGAACAACAGTTGGCTAAAACCGGCGCCTACGTGGCCGGCGATGATTTCACCCTCGCCGACATCCTGATCGGCCTCTCGGTGCATCGCTGGCAGATGACGCCCATGCAGCGGCCGCCCTACCCCGCCATTGCGGCGTACTACCAGCGGCTCAGCCAGCACGCCGGCTTCAAGACCTTCGCCCTCGACGGTCACAATTAAGCACAAGGACAAGCACGTGAAAGGATTCAACGTACTGCTCACCGGCGCTTGCGGCAGAATCGGCAAGACATTTTTCGAGGCTTCGAAAGAGCGCTACCGTTTCATCCTCACTGACCGCGTCGCGCCGGATTTCGACCTGGGTGACCACCGCTTCGTACACGCCGACCTTAGCGACCGCTCCACCCTCAGCGCCCTGCTCGAAGGCATCGACGTGATCGTGCACCTGTCGGGCATCCCCCACGCCAGCGCGTCGTTCGAGGAGTTGCTGCCCAACAATATCCTCGCCACCACCTACCTGTTCGAAGCCGCCGTGGCCGCAGGCGTGCAGCGCCTGGTATTTGCCAGCAGCGCCCAGACCATCGAAGGCTACCCGGTAGACCGCCAGATCACCCCCGGCATGCCCGTGCTGCCTGCCAACCTGTATGGCGTGAGCAAATGCTACGGCGAGGCGTTATGCGGTTATTACGCAGCGAAAACCCCGCTATCGACCATCGCCCTGCGCATCGGCGCCTTCGAATTCCCCGAGGCCCATGACCTGCGCAACGCCCGCGACCTCAGCGCCTGGCTTAGCCCCCGTGACGCGGTGCAATTGCTGCAACGTGCAGTGGAAACAGCCGGCGTCAAACACCTGATCGCCCATGGCATCTCCAATAACCGCTTCAAGCGCCTGGATTTAAGCGAAACCACGCGCGTGCTGGGCTATCAACCGGTGGATGACGCGTTCCAGACCTTTGAAATTCCGATCACCTTCTGAGCACACGCCATAAAACCTTGAAACACCACGCCGACGCGCAATAAATCAGCGAATCGGCGTGCCATCGCGGGCAACTTCACAAGCGGCGATTTCCGTTAGCAGGCTAAGATTCCACTTTACTGCCCCTGGAATCCGCCCCATGTCGACACTCACTGCCTCTGCCACGGACGGCATCGACCCGGTCCGTGCCGCCCATATCAGCGCGCGCATCGACCGCCTGCCGGCTGTCGCCAGTATCTGGCGCCTGGTGGCGCTGCTGTCGATTGGCGGTTTTTTCGAGCTGTATGACCTGTTCCAGACCGCCTACATCAGCCCAGGGCTGATCAAGGACGGCATCTTTGCCACCGGCAGCGGCGGTGTATTCGGCTTCTCCGACCAGGCCGCGTTCGCCTCGGCGACCTTTCTTGGCCTGTTCCTCGGGGCCAGCCTGCTCAGCCCCATCGCCGACCGCTTCGGGCGCCGGGCGATCTTCACCTTCGCGTTGATCTGGTACACCGTCGCCACGGTGTTGATGGGCATCCAGACGTCCGCCCTGGGCATCATCTGCATGCGCTTCCTGGTGGGCATCGGCCTGGGCATCGAGCTGGTCACCATCGACGCTTACCTGTCGGAACTGGTGCCCAAGCGCATGCGTAGCTCGGCGTTCGCCTTTGCGTTTTTCATCCAGTTCCTGTCGGTGCCGGCGGTGGCCTTGATGTCGTGGTGGCTGGTGCCCCAGGCGCCGTTCGGCGTCGCCGGCTGGCGCTGGGTAGTGCTGTCGAGTGCAGTGTTTGCGCTATTTATCTGGCAACTGCGCAAGCGCCTGCCGGAATCACCGCGCTGGCTGGCGCAGAAAGGTCGTTTCGGCGAAGCCAGTGCGATCATGGACAACCTCGAAGCCCGCTGTCAGAAGGATTACGGCCAGCCGCTGGATGAGCCCGAACCGGAAACCGTCAGCGTGCAAGGCAGCGGCCGCTTTGCCGATATCTGGCAACCCCCGTACCGCCGCCGTGCGTTGATGCTGATCGTGTTCCATGTGTTCCAGGCCATCGGTTTTTTCGGCTTTGGCAACTGGCTGCCGGCGTTGCTCTCGGGCCAGGGTGTCAGCGTGACCCACAGCTTGCTGTACGCCTTTATCATCACGCTCGCCTACCCTTTGGGGCCGTTGTTGTTCGTGAAGGTGGCCAACCGCTTTGAAAACAAATGGCAGATTGTCGGCTCGGCCATGGGCGCGATGATCTTCGGTAGCCTGTTCGCCCTGCAGACCACGGCGGTAGGGTTGGTGATCTGCGGGGTGATGATCACCTTCTGCAATGCCTGGTTGAGCTTCAGTTATCACTCGTACCAGAGCGAACTGTTCCCGACCAATATCCGCGCGCGGGCGGTGGGGTTCTGTTATTCGTTCAGCCGCTTGTCCACGGTGTTCAGCAGCCTGTTGATCGGTTTTATCCTCGAACACCTGGGCACCCCAGGCGTGTTGGCGTTTATCGCCAGCAGCATGTTGATCGTGATGATCACCATCAGTTGGTTCGGGCCGCGTACGCGCAATCTGGCGTTGGAAAATATCGCCCACTGACGGCAACGATTGGCCGTCGACGGGACAACTATTGCCGCGACGGCCGCGCGCCCCCCAGTAAAACCGGGGTGATGCTGCCCGGCACGCTAATTGCTCCTCATGAGGCACCGTACATTTCCCCAGGTGAACCATCATGCTGGTTAACAACAACACTCAAGCCGTATCGACCGTCCAACAGCTCAAGCGCCCCGATATGGACCCCGCCAACGCCGCCGCCAGCACGCTATACAGCGGTGCCCTGCAAGCGGCGCAGCAAAGCGTGACCGTGCCAGTTGTACAGAAGGCACTGGACAAGGCCAACGATCGCATCGACGAAGCCTTCGCCAAGACCCGTGTGCAGTTGCAAGCGAGCACGGCAGCCACTCCGGCGACCACGGATGTACCCGCCGCCGGTTCCACCACCAGCAGCGCACGCGCAGACTTCACCGATTACATGAGCAAAACCCCGGCCGAACGTATTCGCGAGCAGTTGCTCAAGGAGCAAGGGTTGACCGAGGAACAAGTGCAGGCCATGCCCCAGGAAAAACAGGATGCGATCGCCAAGCAGGTGGCTGAGCGCGTGAAAGTACAACAAGAGCAGCAGGTAGCGGCGAAGACCGCGGCGCCCCAGGCGCAGTCGGTGAAAGACACCCTCGCGGCGATCTAAGCAACCGCGCAAGGCAAACCCTGTCTGCGACTTGGCGCTGTCGTACAGCAAACCGGCCCCCTGATGGCGAGCGGGCCGGTTCCCGATCGCTGAGTGTCAGTCTCAACCTTGGGCGACTGATCCATCGCCCCCTGGTGGATTCGAGCGCATCAACGTTCAGCCAGCATCTTCAACAACGCGGCGGCGGCGGCCGAAGGTGGGCGGTTGGGTGAACCGACCAGGGCAAACTCGCGGTACCGCGGCGCTGTCAGCGGCATCACGCGTAAACCCTGGCGCTCGACCGGCAGGGCCATCTCCGGCACCAGCGTCACGCCAACGCCTTCGCGTACCAGGCTGAAGGCGCTGCTCCATTCGCGGACTTCCACGCGGATATCGCGCAGGGTCAGCCCTACCGCGGCGCCCAGGCTGCGGGCATTGGCGCTGCAACCACCGGTGGCAAGCACGAAGGCTTGTTCGAACAGTTCCTCAAGACTTACGCTTGCATCGGCCGGGCGTTGTGCCAGTGGATGGTTCGTCGGCAGCACTGCCATCCAGCAGTCACGGCCCAATACGGTGGCCTGGCGCTCGGGCTTGGGGTTGAGCACCACGCCCAGGTCGATCAGGTCGGCCTCGAGCAGGGTCAGCACCTCGTTATCGGTAACATCCAGGGTGGTGACGTCGATACCGGGATATAACTGGCGGAAACGTTGCAAAAACGGCGTCAGAAAGGTCGCGAGCACCATGGGGAAACTAGCGATGCGAATCGTCCCCCGCAGCATGGGCCTGGCTTCATCCACAGTACTGCGAATCGCCTGCAAGGCCCCGAGCATCACCCGCGCCTGCTCGATCACACTCAGCCCCAGGGCGGTGGGCAAGGTCTTGCGCGGCTCGCGGGTAAACAACTGCGCACCCAGCGTCGCCTCCATGCCAGCCATGGCCTGGCTGGCGGCGGACTGGGTCATGCCGACATGTCCGGCGGCGGCGGTGATGCTGCCGTGATCGGCCACCGCCACCAGCAGGCGCCAGTGCATCAGGTTCATCATGACAGTCGCTGTCCTTATGGCAGGGGTCTGGAGGTTTAATTTTACGCAAGGTGCCACGGCGGTGAGACTGGCGCAAATTCAACGGAGCTGTCACAGATGAAACTGTATTTCTTCCCCAATGCCTGTTCCCTCGCCCCCCATATCGTGCTGCGCGAATTGGCGCTTCCGTTCGACCTGGTGCGCGTGGATAACCAGGCCAAAACCACTGCCGATGGCCAGGACTTCCTGCAGATCAACCCCAAGGGCTATGTGGCAGCGCTGCAACTGGACAACGGCCAGGTGTTGACCGAAGCCAGCGCGATCCTGCAATACCTGGCCGACCTCAAACCCGACGCGGGCCTGGCCCCGGCCAATGGCAGCTGGGAGCGCGTGCGCTTGCAGGAGTGGCTGAATTTTATTGCGACTGAAATTCATGGTGGGTTGGCAGTGTTTTTCAACAATGCGATTCAGGGCGAGGTCAAAGCCTCGTTCCAGGCCACGCTGTTCAAGCGCTTCGCGGTGCTGGTGCAGACCCTGGAGCACCAGGATTACCTGTTAGGCGCGCACTATTCGGTAGCGGATGCCTACCTGTTCGTGGTGCTGCGCTGGGCGGGGTTTCACGCCATTGATCTGGGCAAGTGGCCGGCGCTGGCGGCGTTTCAACAGCGGGTGGGCGAACGGCCAACGGTCATCGCCGCGCTGGCCGCCGAAAATTCATGATCTGAAATAGACGCCAGTGTGGCACCGGCTCGCCTGCAATGACGGGGGGCTGCATGCGGCACAGAGCAGGTGTTTCCTGCTCTGTGCAATGAGGCGGGAAAATCTGGCAGATCATTGGGTTATAAGCTTGTCACTCAGTGACCAAACAGACCTGTGTCGGTTTTCTTGGCTTTCTTGTCGGCGCGTTTTTCGTCGGCGGTTTTTGCCGGTTTCTTCTTCGCGGCTTTCTTTGAATCCATACCTTTGGCCATGATGCGTGCTCCACTTACAGGGGATGTAACACTGGGTATACCACCTATTGCCCTACAGAAGGCGCTTATAATCCCCGGCCCGTGATTACGCTGCCTGAAGACCATGCCCGAGTTGACCATCGATCTGCTGGCAGAGCCCCTGTGGCCGCTGCTGAACAAGTTTTATCGCAGCCACCAGTCGTCGATGAAGGCGCTCAAGGGCGGACGTCTGTGGGTGGCGCGCAGCCGCGAGATTGTCGCCGGCCTGTGCCTCACGCCCGTGGTTGGCGGGCAATGGTTGACGGGCGTGTTTGTCGACCCGGCGTATCGCGGCCAGGGTCTGGCAGCCCGCTTGATCGGTGCGGCGGTGGCAGATGTGGAAGGCACAGTGTGGCTGCTCTGTCATCCGGAGCTGGAAGGCGTTTATCAGCGCATGGGCTTTACCCAGGACACGCTGTTGCCGCAATCCCTCAGCGAACGACTGGTGCGCTACAAGCGTAACAAGCCGATGATTGCGATGGGCTTAGAACCTTTGGTGAGGTCGACCTCGGATAATGTGTGATCGGCCGACACTGGGCCCATGCTAGCCTCGACGGCACAGAAGCCCTCTACAGGATGATCATGAAAACGACGCTTGCAGCTCTGTCCCTCACCGCCCTCCTCGCGCCAACCTTCAGCCAGGCCGCCGACGCGCCGATTACCGCCAAGCAATACGCCAGTGTGCTGGCCGGCAGTTGGCGCGACCCGGCCAACAGCGCGCGTGACGTCTATCGCCATCCACAGCAGACACTTGAGTTCTTTGGCCTGGGCGCCCAGCAGAGGGTGATCGAAATCACCCCAGGTGGCGGCTGGTACAGCGAGATTCTCGCACCGCTGCTCAAGGACCACGGGCACTACATCGCCGCCGTGCAGGCCCCCAGTGTGAGTGCCTACGCGCGCACGTCGGAAGAAAACCTGAAAAAGAAATTCGCCGCCGACCCGGCGCGCTATGCCAATGCTGAAGTGGTCGAGTTCGATCCCAAGGCCCCGGTGTTCGGCAAACCCGCTTCGGCGGATGCCGTGCTGACGTTCCGCAATGTGCATAACTGGGTGTTGGCCGATACCGCCGAGGCCACTTTCAGCGGGTTCTACAACGTGTTGAAACCGGGTGGCGTGCTGGGGGTGGAAGACCATCGCGCCAAGGACGGCGCAAACCTTGACGCCATCAAGGACAGTGGTTACCTGACCACGGCGCAGGTGGTGAAGCTGGCGACCGATGCCGGGTTCAAACTGGCCGGGCAGAGTGAGGTCAACGCCAACCCGAAGGACACCAAGGACTATGCCGGCGGCGTCTGGACCTTGCCGCCGACGTTGAAGCTGGGCGAGCAGGATAAGGCCAGGTATGTGGCGATTGGCGAATCGGACCGGATGACGTTGCGGTTCGTCAAACCAGCCAAATGATCTGACTCACCGCCGCCCCCCTGTGGCAGGGGGCAAACCAGCCCCTTCCACAGGGATTTGTGGGTATCGGCGAGGTTATTCGTCGGCCGTCGGATCCATGTCCGGGAACATCACTTCGATAAACCCGAACTTGCTGAAGTCGGTGATCCGCGACGGGTACAGCCGGCCGATCAGGTGGTCGCATTCATGCTGCACCACGCGCGCGTGGAAGCCTTCGGCGATACGTACGATCGGCTCGCCCTTGGGGTCGAAACCTTCGTAGCGAATCTGCTGGTAACGGTCTACCGCGCCACGCAGGCCGGGTACGGAAAGGCAACCTTCGTAGCCCTCTTCCAGTATCGGGCTCAGCGGTGTGATCAGCGGGTTGATCAGGATCGTCTGTGGTACGGCCGGAGCGTCCGGGTAGCGTTCACTGCTCTCGAAACCAAAGATCACCAGTTGCAGGTCGACGCCAATCTGCGGTGCGGCCAGGCCGACGCCGCCGACGTGCTCCATGGTCTGGAACATGTCGTCAATCAATTGCCACAGCTCGGGGCTGTCGAACATTTCCGGCGGGACCGGTGGCGCGATACGCAGCAGGCGTTCGTCGCCCATTTTCAGGATTTCACGGATCATCGATCAGACTTCGTCAGGGGTGGGCTTGGAATGGTCTCGGCCGAGGCCAGAGACGTGCTGTTTCTCACTCACGTGGGTGTGTGTATCGAATGCCTTTTCGCCGGGGTCCTTGCCTTCGGCGGACATGTGCTCGATCACGGCATTCATCTCCGCACCGAGCAACAACACGGCAGCAGAAATATAGAAGTACAGGAGCAGGACAATGATTGCACCGATACTGCCATACATGGCGTTGTAGTCGGCGAAGGTCTTGACGTAGTAGCCAAAGCCCAGGGAGGCGACGATCCACACCACCACCGCCAGCACGGAACCTGGGGTAATAAAGCGGAATTTCTGCTCGACATCGGGCATCACGTAGTACATCAGGGCCACAGCGAACATCAGCAGGACCACGATCAGCGGCCAGCGCAGGATGGTCCACAAGGTGACCACGAATTCCTGCATACCGATTTGCCCCGCCAGCCACTCCATCACCTGCGGCCCGAGCACCATCAGCGCGGCGGCGGCCAGCAGCATGCCGGCGATGCCCACGGTGTAGAAAATCGACAACGGAAACCGCTTCCAGATCGGCCGCCCTTCGACCACGTCGTAGGCGGCGTTCATCGCGCTCATCATCAAGCGCACGCCGGCCGAGGCGGTCCATAGTGCAATCACGATACCCACCGACAGCAGGCCACCCTTGGACTGCTGCAACTGGTCGATCACCGGGTTGACCTGCTCCAGGGCCTGGGGCGGCAACACCAGTTCCGACTGCAGGCGCAGCCAGGTGAAAAAGTCCGGCAGGTGCAGGAAACCGATCAAGGCAATGAGGAACAGCAGGAACGGAAACAAGGAAAACAGCATCTGGTAGGCCAGTGCCGAGGCGTAAGTCGACATCTCGTCGTTGACGAATTCCTTGACCGTGCGCACCAGCACTGTGTGCAGCTTGAGGCCATCGAGTACCGGAAAAATCATAGCGTCTCCTTTCGCCGCAAAAAGGTTGAGTTCAGGGGCGACTCAGGGGCCGTTTTCTACATCAAAGTAGCCTATCTGGCGACTTTGAAACAATTTCAAGAATTTAGTTGCACCGCCGCACATAAAAACGGCCATCCGTGGATGGCCGTTGGGCTGAAGGAACACAGCCAGCGATTCAGGTTTACCGGGTCGCTTTTTTCACGGCGTCCTTGGTGTCGCCGACGGCTTTCTGCACTTCGCCTTTCTTTTCCTGAATGACACCTTCAGCACGCAACTTATCGTTGCCGGTCACTTTGCCGACGCCTTGCTTGATGTTGCCGACAGCTTCGTTCGCGACGCCTTTTACCTTATCCGATGTGCTGCTCATGGTATGCCTCCGAAAGAACAATCAAGGGTTTTGGTCATTACCTAAAGATTGACCCGGGGCTGTTCGGCAGAGTTTCAATTATTTTTCGGTGGGCATTTCATCGCCATGCGCAGGTTTGGCTTTATGTTTTGCGGCCAACCCACGAGAATGCGCGGCACATTCAGGCTATAACGCTGAATAACAGATCCCGTAGGAAGGTTATGAAACTCAATAAAGCACAGGCCATCGCCCGCAGAAACCAGGAACTGGGCGGTGCCGTTCTCGGCGTCAACAACTGCCATTTCACCGACCTGGACCGCAAACGCAATATCTGGTGGTTCGACTTGCCGGTGGCGCGGATTGCCGTGGGCCAGTACGAGTGGATTCACCTGTTGATGCACAACGCCGAGACCGACCAGTTGCTGCACCTGAAGGTGCCGACGGTATTCCTGCGTGAAAAGCTCGAAGGGCTGGTGGTGCGCAATGCGGGCAAGCGCAAGCCGGAGATTACCCTGGAGCTGAGCGCGGACAAGGATTCGTTCCTGAAGGATGTGCGTCCGGCGGGTGCCGGTGTCAACTTCGCGCAGTTCGCCCTGTAGGAACGCGGCAAAAAAAATGTGGGAGGGGGCTTGCCCGCGATAGCAGAGTGTCAGTCACTGAATCGGTTGACTTCACACCGCCATCGGGGGCAAGCCCCCTCCCACATTTGGGTTACGTTACTTTTTAAGACCGAGTTTCTTCAGCTCTTCATCGCGCAACTCACGACGCAGGATCTTGCCCACGTTGGTGGTCGGCAACGCATCGCGGAACTCCACGGCCTTGGGCACCTTGTAGCCGGTGACATTGGCGCGCATGTGCTCCATCACCTGGTCCTTGGTCAGGGTCGCCCCCGGCTTGACCACGATGAAGATCTTGATGTGCTCCCCGGATTTTTCGTCCGGCACGCCGATGGCCGCGCATTGCAGCACGCCCGGCAGGGTCGCCAGCACGTCTTCGAGTTCATTGGGGTAGACGTTGAAACCGGAGACCAGAATCATGTCCTTCTTGCGGTCGACAATGCGCATGTAGCCGTCCGGCTGGATGATCGCGATGTCACCGGTCTTCAGCCAGCCTTCGCTGTCGAGAATCTCTGCGGTAGCGTCTTCGCGCTGCCAGTAGCCCTTCATCACCTGCGGGCCCTTGACGCACAGTTCGCCGACTTCACCGAGGGCCAACTCGACGCCGTCATCGGTGATGACTTTGCACAGGGTCGACGGCACCGGAATGCCGATAGTGCCAATCTGGATGTTCTGGATCGGGTTGACCGTCGCCACCGGGCTGGTCTCGGTCATGCCGTAGCCTTCGCAGATGTTGCAACCGGTCACGGCCTTCCAACGCTCGGCCGCCGCCAGCTGCAGGGCCATGCCACCCGACAGGGTGACTTTCAGTGCAGAGAAGTCCAGCTTGCGGAAACCTTCGTTGTTGCACAGTGCCACGAACAACGTGTTCAAGCCGACAAAGCCGCTGAACTTCCACTTCGACAGTTCCTTGACCATCGCCGGCAGGTCGCGCGGGTTGCTGATCAGGATGTTGTGGTTGCCGATCAGCATCATCGCCATGCAATGAAAGGTGAACGCGTAGATGTGGTACAGCGGCAGCGGGGTGATGAGAATCTCGCACCCTTCGTTGAGGTTCGACCCCATCAGCGCCTTGCACTGCAGCATGTTGGCCACCAGGTTGCGGTGGGTAAGCATCGCGCCCTTGGCCACGCCGGTGGTACCGCCAGTGTATTGCAGCACGGCCACATCGCTGCTGGCCGGGCTGGCATCGTTGACCGGCTGGCCGTGGCCCTTGGCGAGCACCTCGTTGAACTTGATCGCCTTGGGCAAGTGATAGGCCGGGACCATTTTCTTCACGTACTTGATGACGCTGTTGATCAGCAGGCGCTTGAACGGCGACAACAGGTCGGCAACCTCGGTGACGATCACATGCTTGACGGCGGTCTTGGGCACGACCTTTTCCGCCAGGTGAGCCATATTGGCCAGGCACACCAGGGCCTTGGCGCCGGAATCGTTGAATTGGTGTTCCATTTCCCGCGCGGTGTACAGCGGGTTGGTGTTGACCACGATCAGGCCGGCACGGATAGCGCCGAATACGGCGACCGGGTATTGCAGGACGTTGGGCAGTTGCACGGCGATACGATCGCCGGGCTTCAAGTCGGTATGCTGTTGCAGGTACGCGGCGAACGCGCCGGACAATTCGTACAATTCACCGTAGGTGATTGTCTTGCCCAGGTTGCTGAAAGCCGGTTTGTTGGCGAAGCGCTGGCAGGACTGTTTCAGTACCGCCTGAATATTTGGATACTCGTCTGGATTGATGTCTGCAGCAATCCCGGCGGGGTACTTATCCTTCCAAAAGTCTACGTTCATGGAAGCCCACTCCTCAGCGACGCGAATTCATCATCGCATTTGATGCGATTATTATTGGTGTATGTTTTTTTAGGTGAGTCTGGCGCGTTCAAGCAGGCCGAGAGGTCACAAAGCGCGCCGAGAGTAGCAGCTTTGCCAAGGGCCGACTAGATCCAAAAGAGGGCCCTACAGTCATAATCATGACTGTCCTACAATATTTGGTCACACTCTAAACAAGGGTGAAATCACCCAGAAAAAGGCTCTGGAATAGGCCCTTCAAGGCGATAGACAGCAATGTGGGAGGGGGCTTGCCCCCGATAGCAATGGTTCAGCCAACACATTTGGTGACTGATACATCGCCATCGGGGGCAAGCCCCCTCCCACATTGTCGAGCCCAATTCCAATCAGGCGATATCGCGCAACTCACGCCGCAAAATCTTGCCCACCGGTGTCATCGGCAACGACTCGCGCAGCACAATATGCTTGGGCACCTTGTACCCCGTGAAGTTGGTCTTGCAGTAGCTCTTCAACTCTTCAAGGCTCACGCCCTCGGCCCGCGCCACCACGAACAGTTTCACCGCCTCCCCGGTGCGATCGTCCGGCACGCCGATCACCGCGCAGTTGGCCACCGCCGGGTGGGCCATCACCACGTCTTCGATTTCGTTCGGATACACGTTGAAACCCGAGACAATGATCAGGTCCTTCTTGCGATCCACAATGCGGATGAAACCATCGGCGTCGATCACCGCAATGTCGCCGGTCTTGAGCCAACCCTCGGCGTCCAGGGTCTCGGCGGTGGCGACCGGTTGCTGCCAGTAGCCCTTCATCACTTGCGGACCTTTGATACATAGCTCGCCGCGCTCGCCCAGGGGCAACTCGACGCCCTCTTCATCAATGACCTTCATCGCTGTGGCCGGCACCGGGATACCTACGGTGCCCAGACGAGACTGCTTGCCATAGGGGTTGGTACTGGCAACGGGGGAGGTTTCAGTCAGGCCATAGCCCTCGCCGATTGTACAGCCCGTGATCTGCTGCCAGCGTTCGGCCGTGGCCTTGATCAGCGCGGTACCGCCGGAGTTGGTGAGCTTGAGGTGGGAGAAATCCAGGCTCTTGAAGTCCGGATGGTCCATCAGTGCCACGAACAGCGTGTTGAGCCCGAGCAACCCGGTAAAGCGCCAGTTCTTCAGCTCCTTGATAAAGCCGCCGATGTCGCGCGGGTTGGTGATCAGCACGTTGTGGTTGCCGGAGACCATCATGCACATGCAATTCGCGGTGAACGCATAGATGTGGTACAGCGGCAGCGGCGCGATCATCACCTCCTGCCCTTCCTTGATCAGCGGATGGCCATCTTCGCCAATCTGCGACATGCACGCGCGCACCTGCTGCATATTGGCCACCAGGTTGCCATGGGTGAGCATCGCGCCCTTGGCCAGGCCGGTGGTGCCGCCGGTGTATTGCAGCACGGCGATATCGTCGAGGCTCACCGGATGGCGGATCAGACCCTGCCCCGCGCCCATGCGCAACGCGCGCTTGAACGACACCGCACGCGGCAGGTGATAGGCCGGCACCATCTTCTTCACTTTGTCGACTACGGTGTTGACCAACCAGCCCTTGGCGGCGGGCATGAAGTCGCCCATCCTGGCTTCGATCAGGTAGTCGATCTCGGTATCGGTGCAGACCTCCTGCACCCGCGCCCCGAACAGGTTAAGGTAGACCAGGGCACGAATGCCGGCGTCCTTGAACTGGTGGCGCATCTCGCGCGGGGTGTACAACGGGTTGGTGTTGACCACAATCAGCCCGGCGCGCAGCGCACCGAACACCGCAACCGGGTAGTGCAGCACGTTGGGCATCTGCACCGCGATGCGATCACCGGGCTTGAGGTCTGTGTGCTGTTGCAGGTAGCCGGCGAACGCCGCGCTCTGGCGTTCAAGTTCGGCGTAGGTCAGCGTGATCCCCATGTTGCTGAACGCCGGACGGTCGGCAAAAGCCTTGCAGGAACGCTCGAAGACTTCGATCACCGACTTGTAGCTGGTGAGGTCGATGTCATTGGGGACACCCGCCGCGCGTTTGTCATTCCAGAAATCAGGTTGCATTATTCTTGTCCTCTTACCTGAGTGTGTCCGGCCGCTGCAGCTATAAAAAGCGTGCTGCTATAGAAAGCGGAGCTTTGGGGACGTTAGCAGTAATGGCCAAACAGGCAAATACAGAACTGAGCTTCATTAATTGCGTGAATCTTCCTACAAGGGCTTGCACAGATCAGCCGCAACCCTCGGGATGAGCTATACACTGCAACGACCCTGAGCAAAGGAACCGCCATGAACCACACCACCTTCTGGCTGACCGCGAATGACCGCAGCCGCCTGTACGTCAACCAGTGGCTGCCCGACGGCACGCCCAAGGCCCTGGTGATGCTGTCCCATGGCATGGCCGAGCACAGTGGTCGCTACGCGCGCCTGGCCCAGGCCTTGTGCGGCGCCGGCTACGGCCTGTATGCGCTGGACCAGCGCGGCCATGGCCGCACCGCTGACGAAGGTACGCTAGGGTTGTTCGCCGAGCAGGACGGCTGGAACAAGGTGGTGGGTGACCTGGCCAGTCTCAATCAGCATATCGGCCAGCAGCAGCCGGGCCTTCCGATCATTTTGCTGGGGCACAGCATGGGCAGCTACATCGCCCAGGCCTACCTGCTGCACCACAGCGCCAGCCTGGACGGTGCGATCCTCAGCGGTTCGAATTTCCAGCCGGTGGCGCTGTATCGCGCAGCGCGAATCATCGCCCGCGCCGAACGCCTGCGCCAGGGCCCGCGCGGGCGCAGTACATTGATTGAATTCCTGTCATTCGGATCGTTCAACAAGGCGTTCAAACCCAATCGCACCGGTTTCGACTGGCTCAGTCGCGACCCGGTTGAGGTCGACAAGTACATCCATGACCCACTCTGTGGTTTCCGCTGCACCAACCAGCTGTGGATCGACCTGCTGGGTGGCTTGCAGCAAATCAGCAAAGCGTCCAATCTCGCGCAGATCGATCCCGGCCTGCCGATCCTGGTGATGGGCGGCGAATGTGATCCGGTGAGTGAAGGCAAGCGTCTCAAAAGCCTGGCCAACGCATTGCGCGAGGCCGGCTGCCGGAACCTGCAACTGACTATCTACCCACAGGCGCGTCACGAAGTGTTCAACGAAACCAATCGCGACGAAGTCACAGCGGATGTGCTGACGTGGCTCGACCAGGCCTTGAGTTTGCGCAGGCCAGCCCGCTGCGAATAATTTTTCCTTTAAAATCATCCGTTTAAATTATCGATTAGCCACAGGATGCACCTTTAGATGACCCAGGTAACCAACACCCCGTACGAAGCCCTCGAAGTTGGCCAGACCGCCAGCTACAGCAAGACCGTCGAAGAGCGCGACATCCAACTGTTCGCCGCGATGTCGGGCGACCACAACCCGGTGCACCTGGATGCCGAATACGCCAAGGCGACCATGTTCAAGGAGCGTATCGCTCACGGCATGTTCAGCGGAGCGCTGATCAGTGCGGCGGTGGCCTGCGAGCTGCCTGGGCCGGGCACGATCTATATCGGCCAGCAGATGACCTTCCAGAAGCCGGTGAAAATCGGCGATACCCTGACCGTGCGTCTGGAAATCCTCGAGAAGCTGCCTAAGTTCCGCGTACGCATTGCCACCCGTGTGTTCAACCAGCGTGATGAGCTGGTGGTGGATGGCGAAGCCGAAATCCTCGCACCGCGCAAGCAGCAGGTAGTCACCTTGACCGAACTGCCGCCGATCAGCATCGGCTGATAGCCATTTCAGAGTCAGCACAATGCAAATGTGGGAGAGGGCTTGCCCCCGATAGTGGAGGATCAGTCATTGAAATATCGACTGATCTTCCGCTATCGGGGGCAAGCCCCCTCCCACAATTGTTACAGCGCAGGGCTTACGACTGAGCGCGAGCCTGGTTACGCAGGGCTTTCACCTGGTCGTGGTTACGTTGCACGCCGTGGAACTGACGTTCAACCAAGTCACGAATGCCCAGCAAGTTGTGCTTGTTGATCTTCTCGATGGCTTCTTTGTAAGCCTTCAATGCGTGGTCTTCACCGCGCTCGGCTTCGTTCAGCACAGCCTCTTCATCTTTACCGGTCACCATCGACTTCACGTCGACCCAGCCACGGTGCAGGGCACCGGCAACGCTGCCGGAATCTTCTGGGTCACCGCCCAGGGCACGCACGGCGGTTTTCAGTTCGGCGGCGGCAGTGGCGCAGTCAGCGGAGCGCTTGGCAAACAGAGCCTTGAGTTCTGGGTGCTTGATATCTTCAGCGCATTCCTTGAAGCCTTTCTGGCCGTCGATGCTGGTCTCGATCAGGTCGTTGAGTACGGAGATGGATTCTTTGTTGATGTCGGTCATTTTTCAATTCCTTAGGCAGGTGAAGAAGGGTTGCCTTAATGATTGCAGCGCCCGTGCCAGTTTTTTAAAAAATGCTTTTATGTTTATTTTCAACAACTTAAAAATATTTGAACCATCTGTATGTACGTTATTTGCATGATCTGTCATTTGGCCTTCATGCAGAATGCCTGTATTTTCCAAGGTCTCGACGCAAACGCCTGAGCCTTCATGAATCCCGAAAAACTCGAACTGCTGATCACCCGCGAAATGCCCTTCGGCAAGTACAAGGGACGCATCATCGCGGACCTGCCTGGCCCTTACCTGAACTGGTTTGCCCGTGAAGGTTTCCCCCACGGCGAACTCGGCGGCCTGCTGGCCCTGATGCAGGAGATCGACCACAACGGCTTGTCCGAACTGCTGGAACCGCTGCGCGCCAAACACGGCAAACCCGCCCCTCGTCATTAGGAACCTATGCCATGCCATGGAATGCAGATAACGAAACCCACTGGCTGGCCATCGCCCAGCGCTATGCCCTGGAGCCAGGCCCGATCAACCTGGAAAACGGCTACTTCGGGCGCATGAGCCACGCGGTGCAAGCGCAGTACCTGGAGCACGTGGCGTTTATCAACCGCAGTAACGCGGTGCATGTGCGCCAGCGTTTCGAGCAGGGCGAGAACGAGACGATCCGCCGCCAACTGGCCGAGCTGATCGATGCCGCCCCCGAAGCCGTCACATTCACCCGCAATGCCACCGAAGCGTTGCAGTCGTTGATCCGCAACTACAACCGCCTGCAACCGGGCGATCAGGTGCTGATCAGCGATCTGGAGTACGACACAGTGAAAGGCGCCATGCGCTGGCTGGCCGGCTACAGAGGGGTGGAGGTGATCGAAATGTCCCACGCTCATCCGGCCAGTTTCGACAGCTTGGTGCAGACCTATCGTGATGCGTTCGAGCGCTACCCGCGCCTCAAGCTGATGGCGCTGACCCACGTGACCCATCGCACCGGCCTGGTGATGCCTGTCGAGGCCATCGCCAGGGCTGCACGTGAGCATGACATCGACGTGATCCTCGACGGCGCTCATGCACTGGGCCAGATCGAGTTCAACCTCGCCGAGCTGGGCATTCAGTTCGCCGGCTTCAACCTGCACAAATGGATCGGCGCGCCGCTGACCCTGGGGTTTCTCTATATCGCCCCCGAACGCCTGGCTGACATAGATCCGGACATGGGCGAGTTCCACTACCCCGCCACCGACGTTCGTGCACGTACGTCGTACAGCACGCCAAACTTTCCGGCACTGATGACCTTGCCCCTGGTGTTTGAAGAGCATCGCGCAATGGGCGGCGCGAAAGCCAAGGGCGCCCGGGTCAATTACCTGAGGGATTTGTGGGTGAGCCGGGTACGGCCGTTGCCGGGCATCGAGGTACTGACGCCGGACGATCCACGGCTGTATTGCGGGATTACGGCATTCAAGTTTGTTGGCCGGGATCAGCAGGTAATGGCGGACCGGTTGCTCAAGGACTTCAACCTGTTTACCACTACGCGTGTCGGAGCGTCGTTCGGTACCTGCATTCGGGTGACGCCAGGGTTGCTCACCTCAGCGGCGGACATCGATGTGCTGGTCAACGCCATTACCGAGCTACGCAGCGATTAAACGTGGGAGAGGGCTCAGTTTTTTGCAGGCAAAAAAAAGCGGTACACCGACCAAGTGCACCGCAAAAATGCCGTCAAGCACAGCAACAACGATTCGGTAAATCAGATCAGTCCAGCAGCGCCAGCGCCTCGGCGGTGACTTCCTGGATACGCGCCCAGTCGCCGTTCTTGACCCACTCCGGGTCAAGCATCCAGCTACCGCCCACGCACATCACGTTTTTCAACGCCATGTAGTTCTTGATGTTGGCCGGGCCAACCCCGCCGGTCGGGCAGAATTTCACTTCGCCGAACGGGCCGCCCAGGGCCTTGATGGCCGCTACACCGCCACTGACTTCGGCCGGGAACAGCTTGAAGCGACGATAGCCCAGGCCATAGCCTTCCATGATGCCCGAGGCATTGCTGATGCCGGGCAGCAGCGGAATCGGGCTGTGCACCGAGGCTTCCAGCAGGTCGCGGGTAATGCCAGGGGTGACGATAAACTGCGAGCCTGCCACTTCGGCCGCTTCAAGCATGTGGCGGTCGAGTACGGTGCCGGCGCCGGTGCACAGCTCAGGGCGCTGCTCGCGCAGGACCTGGATGGCCTTGAGGCCGAACTCCGAACGCAGGGTCACTTCCAATGCGGTCAAACCACCGGCGGCCAGGGCATCGGCCAGGGGCAGGATGTCCTGTTCACGGGCAATGGTAATCACGGGCAGGATCCGCGCCTTGGCGCAGAGGCTGTCGATCAGGGCAACTTTATCCGCCATGGACACGGTCGGTTGAGGGCTTTTCATAGCGGCTGATCCTTGGCTCATGGG
The DNA here is from genome assembly GCF_057808775.1 of Pseudomonas sp. FG86. NCBI lineage: Bacteria > Pseudomonadati > Pseudomonadota > Gammaproteobacteria > Pseudomonadales > Pseudomonadaceae > Pseudomonas > Pseudomonas sp. FG86. The sequence goes on from NZ_JBMDIS010000009.1 coordinate 42,184, forward strand.
CACCAGTAAATCTCTAAAGTAGGTTGCAAAAACGCGCGAATCGGCATGGCAGCAACGTCGTCACTGGCCAGCGCGGCGCTCAAGGTGGTCAATTTCGAACTGCCGGAGATCGACAGCACGGTGTAGTTGGCCGTGGCCAGCAGCGCGCGACTCATGGTCAGGCGCTGGTGCGGCACGGTCGGCGCCAGCATCGGCCAGCAACGGCGGGTACCGTCGGCCTGCAGGGCTTCGCTCAGGTTCGGGCTGTTGGGAAACAGCGATGCGGTGTGGCCGTCATCACCCATGCCCAATACCAGCACATCAATGGCTGGCAGTTCGGCCAGCAGGCGATCGGCCTGCCGGGCAGCGTCTTCAAGGTTGGCGGCGGCGCTGTACAAGCTGAGGAACTTGGCCTTGGCTGCCGGGCCTTGCAACAGGTACTGCTTCAACAAACCGGCATTGCTGTCGGCATGTTCCACCGGCACCCAACGCTCGTCGGCCAGGGTGATGGTGACCTTGGACCAGTCCAGGCCCTGCTTGGCCAGGTTCTGGAAAAACGCCACGGGGCTACGGCCACCGGACACCACCAGGGTCGCTTCGCCACGGGCACTGATGGCCGCGCGCAGTTGTTCGGCCACGTCATTGGCCAGGCCGTCCGCCAGCAGCGCGGGCGTACGGTACTCATGGGCAGTGACGCCCTGAGGCAGTTTCAATTCAGATATCGCCATACCATGACCTCCCATCCCGCGTGATCAGTGCAATCGAGCTCATCGGCCCCCAGGACCCCGCCGCGTACGGCTTGGGCGCATCGCCGGACTTCTTCCACCCGGCGATCAACTGGTCACACCACTTCCACGCGGCTTCGATTTCATCTTTGCGAACAAACAGGTTCTGATTGCCGCGCATCACTTCCAGTAACAACCGCTCGTAGGCATCCGGGATACGGGCGCTGCGGTAAGTGTCGGAAAAATTCAGTTGCAGCGGACCGCTGCGCAGTTGCATGCCCTTGTCCAGGCCCTGCTCCTTGGTCATCACCCGCAAGGAGATACCCTCGTCCGGTTGCAGGCGAATGATCAGCTTGTTGCTGATCTGCAGGCGCTGCTCAGGGGCGAAGATATAGTGGGACGGTTCCTTGAAGTGGATCACGATCTGCGACAGCTTTTGCGGCATGCGCTTGCCGGTACGCAGGTAGAACGGCACCCCGGCCCACCGCCAGTTACGGATATCGGCGCGCAGGGCAACGAAGGTCTCGGTGTCGCTCTGGGTGTTGGAGTTCTCTTCTTCCAGGTAACCCGGCACCGGCTTGCCAGCGCTGTAGCCAGCGATGTACTGGCCGCGGACCACCTGGGTAGTCAGGCCATCCGGGCTGATCGGTGCCAACGCCTTGAGCACCTTGACCTTCTCGTCGCGGATACTGTCGGCGGACAGGTCGGCGGGCGGGTCCATGGCAATCAGGCACAGCAGCTGCAACAGGTGGTTCTGGATCATGTCGCGCAGTTGGCCGGCCTTGTCGAAGTAACCCCAACGGCCTTCGATCCCGACCTGCTCGGCCACGGTGATTTCCACGTGGGAAATGTAGTTCTGGTTCCACTGGGTTTCGAACAGGCTGTTGGCGAAACGCAGGGCGATCAGGTTCTGGACAGTTTCCTTGCCCAGGTAGTGATCGATACGGTAGGTGCGGTTTTCCGGGAAAAACTGCGCCACGGCGTCGTTGACCTTACGCGAGGATTCCAGGTCCGAACCGATGGGTTTTTCCAGCACCACCCGGGTATTTTCCGCCAGGCCGACCTTGGACAGGTTCTCGCAAATCGCGCCGTACACCGCAGCCGGCGTGGCAAAGTAGGCAATCAGGCGTTGCTCGGTGCCGGCGATTTCAGCCAGGGCCACGTAATCGTCGGCTTTCATGAAGTCGACGTGAACATAGGTCAACCGCGCGAGGAAACGCTGGGCGACGCTCTCGTCCAGTTCCTTGCCGACGTACTTGCGCAGTTCTTTTTCGATATGGGCCAGGTGCTGTTGCTCGGAACCGGCTTCACGGGCCAGGGCCAGGATGCGCGTGTTGTCGTGCAGCAGCCCGGCGCCATCGAGTTGATAGAGGGCAGGAAATAACTTGCGCAGCGCCAGATCACCCAAGGCGCCAAACAGGGCAAAGGTGCAGGGTTCTACGGTTATCGAAGGCATGATGTTTGTTCTTTTATCAAGTTAAGCTACAAATACCTTTTTTCAAGGCATCACTCAAGGAAAAATGTAGTAATAACCACAACATTTTCCCGAAATACGCATTCCGAGTGGTGGTGTTCAGCTACCCTCAGTAGGATAGGCCACCGCAAAGGGCTACTCGTCGGTGAGTTGCCGCCCTTTATTTGCATCGTCGCCCGAAGGAAAGACTGAATGGACCGCGTGCGAAATCTTCTGGAACAGATCCGGAACCGCCTCGAAGAACTGAACAAGGCTGAGAAAAAAGTCGCCGAGGTCATCCTGCTCAACCCGCAGCAGGCGACCCGCTTCTCGATCGCAGCCCTCGCCCAAGCCGCCTCGGTCAGTGAACCGACGGTCAACCGTTTCTGCCGTTCGTTCGGCGTCAGCGGTTACCCTGAACTTAAATTGCAGTTGGCGCAAAGCCTGGCCAGTGGCGCAGCGTACGTCAGCCGCGCCGTGGAGGCCGATGATAACCCTGAGGCCTATACACAGAAGATCTTTGGCAGCGCGATTGCCTCGCTGGACGCCGCCTGCCAGGCCCTGGACCCGGCCTTGATCAGCAAGGCCGTGGATTTGCTGATCCAGGCCCGGCAGATCCACTTCTTCGGCCTCGGCGCGTCGGCGCCGGTGGCCATGGATGCGCTGCACAAGTTCTTCCGCTTCAACCTGGCGGTGACCGCCCACGCCGACGTGCTGATGCAGCGCATGATCGCTTCAGTGGCGCATACGGGCGAGCTGTTTGTGATCATCTCCTACACCGGGCGCACCCGCGAATTGGTGGAAGTAGCGCGCATCGCCCGGGGAAATGGCGCGTCGGTGCTGGGTGTGACCGCCGAAAACTCGCCGCTGGCCAAGGCCAGTACGGTAAGCCTGAACATTCCGCTGCCGGAAGACACCGACATCTATATGCCGATGACCTCGCGGATCATCCAACTGACGGTACTGGATGTGCTGGCGACCGGCATGACCTTGCGCCGTGGCGTGGATTTCCAGCCGCATTTGCGCAAGATCAAAGAGAGCTTGAACGACAGCCGGTATCCGGTGGGGGATGAGTTCAACTAGGCCTGCCTTTGTGTTGGCTGTACTGGCCTTATCGGGGGCAAGCCCCCTCCCACAATTGACCGGGTTTCAACAGGGGAATGCAGTCGAATGTGGGAGGGGGCTTGCCCCCGATAAGGCCACCCGCAACACCGCTAAACGCCAGCCCTGGCCTGCAAACTCAAATGCGCCCTCTCCCCCGGCGCCAGGCTCGCCCCGGCCATCGCCGACTCCACACAGACAAACCCCGACGCCTCGTTGAAACTGACGCCCAATAGCGGCCGGCTGCCGGGATGCCATACGACGGTGTCGGCGCTGTCACCAGTGTCGATGCACAACTCGCGCTGCCAGGCGTGATCCTTGAGGTGCAATTCGCCCTCATGCTGGAACACCCGCTGGCACCCGCCATCGACCCGTAGCTCACCTTCCTGCTGGCAAACCTGGCGATTGAGCTGGTCATAGCCTTGGGCCCCATCGAGTCCAGACAGCGCTATCTCACCGACGTTGCCGATACGCCAATAGGCATGCAACGCATGGCTCAGTTGGCACGGCAGTTCGTCCTGGTGCTCGGTGCTGAGGCGCAGTTCCAGGGCCTCGCCCAGGTGCGCGTGCAGGTCGACCTGCCAGTCGCACAGCTGCAACTGCCAATGCAGGCGTACGCCGTCGTCGTCGCTGGCGCTGTCGAGCAGCTTCCAGTCGATCAGCCGCGCCCAGCCATGGGAGGGCCAGGCGTTCTCGCTCGGGTGGCGTCCATACCACGGCCAGCACACGGGCACACCACCACGGATGGCGCCGACTTGCGGCCACTTGGCCGCGCACCACAGCCAGGGTTTCTGGCCGCGGGGTTGGAAATGCAGCAATTGCGCGCCCTGACGACTGAACACCGCCTGACACAGGGGATGGTCGATCACCAACACATCGCGCATCTGGAAGCGTTCCCAGGCAAACACCGGACGCTCGCGCAGGGATTTGAAAAAGCGTTGCAACGGATGCTCATGCATGTGCCACGGTCCTGAATATCGTCACAGTGCCACCCAAAAAAAAGCGGATAGCCATGGCTACCCGCAAAATGCGCACAGAGAGAAGGAGCTTATCGCAACAGCGTTAGAACGTAGACTGAATTTTCAGGCCAGCCACCAGCGCGTTGTCGACTTTATCCACGCCGCCCGGTTGGACAACGTATTGCAGGTTGGGACGCACGGTCAGCCAGTTGGTGACGTGGAAGCCGTAGTTGATTTCGAAGTTGTACTCGGTTTCGCGAATAGGCGTGTACAGCGGATTGTCGTAATCACTCACACCATTGGCGACGTTAAGCAGTTCGGCGTTTTTCTTCACGTCATTGTTGACGTGCAGACGCGCAGCGCCAATGCCGACGTCATCTTTTGGACGCGCGTCAAATGGGCCTTTGTACACCAGCATCAACGACTGGTAGTTATCGACGAGGTTGGTTTCCTTGTCGTGGAAGGTCGCGTTGGCTGCGATGTTCAAGCCACGGGAAGCGTCGCCGTTATGGGTGGTGAGTTGCTGTTGGGCAACGAACCAGTAGCCTTTCTTGCTGCTGCGGGTACGGAAGGCGGCGCCAGTGGTAGCAGCGTCGTTGCCGTTGACGTCTTCACGTACGTCGGCAGCATCAGCGGCGCTCTTGTAGTAACCCACACGGTATTCGCCCGGCAGGTTGTTAACCTTCGGCGACCAGACCAATTCCACCGGAATCACGGTACCTTTGGTGCCGCTGCCGCTGAGCTTGAAGCCGTTGCCGTGCTCCAGTTGCGATGGGTTCTGGTTGTAGGCACCGATTTGCGCATACAACTCAGGCGTGATGTTGTACTTCACGCGGATCGCGGCCTGGGCAACCGGCCAGTTGTACCAGGTATTTACATAGTTACCCACTTGCGAGCCGCAGAACGACAGGTTCTGGAAGTCGCATGGGAAGGTGTTGAAGTCTTCGCCTTCACCGAAGTAACCCAGCTTCACGTCCAACTTGTTGTCGAACATCTGGTGCTGGATCCAGAACTGGGTCAGACGCACCATGTGGCCGCGACCGTAGACTTCCATCGACGAACTCAGCGTGCCGGCACGCGGGTCGCCAATGCGGTCGTTGGAGATGTTCTGGCCATTACGGTTAGTCAGCTGGATCTTGGCCTGGGTGTTATCCCAGCCCCACAGCTTTTGCAGGTCCAGCGCTACGCCCAGACCGAACTGGTCGGAGTAACGGCCGGTTTTGTCGTCGTTATAGCCGCCGTGCAGGTTGGCGCCCATTTCCCCTACGTAGTCAGCCTTGATGTCGATACCTTGCTCGATCAGCTTGGTACGCTCACCGCCCCAATCGCCGGTCATCCACTTGGAATCGGCGCTGAATGCATCGGCCGCCATCGCATTGGCGGACAGTACAAGGGCTGCTGCTGCTGACAGTTGGCAGATCAGCCGAGTGTTGTTGTGTTGCTTTTTCATCCCTACATCCTCGTCTTTATTGTTATTAAACTGTTTTTATCTAACGCGGGTTACTTTTTTTCATCTAAAACAACAACTTATCTACTTCAGCGACCTTTGAATTGGGCCACATTGTCCGCATGCCCCTGTGCGGGCAATGAAGAAGCAGTGCCGAGGCGCTCGCCAGTGTTGGCGTCGAACAGCAATACCTTGGATGGATCGAATTGCAGGGTCAGGGTCTCGCCCACCTGCGGCGCCACATCAGGCGCCAAACGGCAGCAGACCTTGGTGTCATTGAGCTGCACAAACACCAGTGTGTCCGGCCCGGTCGGCTCGGTGACCTGAACCTCGGCACGAATGCTCGATGAACCATTGCCCTCACCCGCCGCCAACACGATCTGCTCCGGGCGCAGGCCCAGAATCACATCACGGTCTTCCAGACCGGCGTCGTTCATACCCAGCGGCAATTCGCAACGCGCCTGGCCGCTGTCGAGCAGCGCCACCAGCCCCCCGTCCTTGCGTTTTAGGCGCATAGGAACGAAGTTCATCGGTGGTGAACCGATAAAGCTTGCCACAAATAGGTTAGCAGGGTCGTTGTAAATTTCTTTCGGCGTGCCAAATTGTTGGATGATGCCGTCCTTCATCACCGCCACTTTATCGCCCAGTGTCATCGCTTCGATCTGATCGTGGGTGACGTAGACCGTGGTGGTTTTCAGGCGCTGGTGCATCAGCTTCATTTCGGTGCGCATCTCGACGCGTAGCTTGGCGTCGAGGTTGGACAGCGGTTCGTCGAACAGGTAGATCTTCGGGCGACGCGCCAGGGCACGGCCCATGGCCACCCGCTGTTGCTGGCCGCCGGACAATTGGCCCGGCTTGCGGTTGAGCAGGTGCTCGATCTGCAGCAGCTTGGCCACACGGGCCACTTCGGCGTCGATGTCAGACTGGGCCATCTTGCGAATCTTCAGGCCGAACTCGATGTTCTCGCGCACGCTCATGGTCGGGTACAGCGCGTAGGACTGGAACACCATGGCGATGTCGCGATCCTTGGGGCTCATGCCGCTGACATCCTGGTCACCGATCATGATTGCGCCGCCGGTGATGGTCTCCAGGCCCGCGATGCAGTTCATCAGCGTGGATTTACCACAGCCCGAGGGACCGACCAGGATCAGGAATTCGCCTTCCTTGATCGACAGTTCGATGTTCTTCAAGGTGTCGGGCAGGCCGGCGCCATAGGTCTTGTTTACATTGCGAAGTTCAAGCGTAGCCATGATTACCCCTTGACCGCGCCGGCCGTGAGGCCGCGCACGAAATACTTGCCTGCGATCACATAGACCAGCAGGGTCGGCAGCCCGGCGATCATCGCCGCCGCCATATCCACGTTATATTCCTTGGCCCCGGTGCTGGTGTTGACCAGGTTGTTCAGCGCCACCGTGATGGGCTGGGAGTCGCCGCTGGAGAACACCACGCCGAACAGGAAGTCGTTCCAGATCTGGGTGAACTGCCAGATCAGGCAGACCATGATGATCGGGGTCGACATCGGCAGGATGATCAGACGGAAGATGGTGAAGAATCCTGCACCGTCCAGTCGCGCCGCCTTTATCAGCGCATCGGGAATGCTGACGTAGTAGTTACGGAAAAACAGCGTGGTGAACGCCAGGCCGTAGACCACGTGCACAAACACCAGGCCGGTGGTGGTGCTGGCCAGCCCCATCTTGCCGAGGGTGAACGAGGCCGGCAGCAGAACGGTCTGGAACGGCAGGAAGCAGCCGAACAACAGCAAACCGAAGAACAACTGTGAACCACGGAAGCGCCAAAACGACAGCACATAGCCGTTCAACGCGCCGATGGCGGTAGAAATCAACACGGCCGGCACGGTGATCTTGATCGAGTTCCAGAAGTAACCGTCGACGGTGGCCCAGGCCTTGACCCAGCCGATGCCGGTGACCACGGTTGGCCAGCTCAGCAGGTTGCCGGTACTGATGTCTTCCGGGGTCTTGAAGCTGGTGAGCAGCATCACCACCAGCGGTACCAGGTACAGCAGTACCGCGAGGATCAGCACCGCATAGATCGCGATGCGACTCAGGCTGATGGCAGGTTTGGAGGCGAGACTAGTCATGACGCTTGGTCCTCAGCTCGGAATACAGGTACGGCACGATGATCGCGAGGATCGCACCGAGCATCAGGATTGCACTGGCCGAGCCCATGCCCATCTGGCCACGACTGAAGGTGAACGAGTACATGAACATCGCTGGCAGGTCGGAGGAGTAACCCGGGCCGCCAGCAGTCATCGCTGCCACCAGGTCGAAACTCTTGATTGCAATGTGTGCCAGGATCATCACCGCACTGAAGAACACCGGACGCAGGCTTGGCAGCACCACGCTCCAGTAGATGCGCGGCATGCTCGCGCCATCGATCTGCGCGGCACGGATGATCGACTGGTCCACGCCACGCAGGCCGGCCAGGAACATCGCCATGATAAAACCGGAGGCTTGCCACACCGCGGCGATCACCAGGCAGTAGACCACGCGATCCGGGTCGATCAGCCAGTCGAGACGGAAGCCTTCCCAGCCCCAGTCACGCAGGAGTTTGTCCAGGCCCATGCCTGGGTTGAGCAGCCATTTCCACGCCGTACCGGTGACGATCATCGAGAGCGCCATCGGGTACAGGTAAATGGTGCGGATAAAGCCTTCGCGACGAATTTTCTGGTCGAGGAAAATCGCCAGTGTCACGCCAATCACCAAGGTGATACCGATAAACATCCCGCCGAAAAGGGCCAGGTTCTTGCTCGCGACCCACCAGCGATCGTTGTCGAACAACCGCTCGTATTGCGCAAGGCCCGCCCATTTGTAGCTCGGCAGGAACGTAGACGTCGTGAACGACAGTACAAACGTCCACAGGATGTAGCCGTAGAAGCCCACCAACACGATGAACATGCTGGGCGCCAGCACCAGTTTGGGGAGCCAGCGCTGCAGTGCATCGAACGGCGAGGCTTTGCTGAACACAGCAACAGAACTCATGGGGAAATCCAATACAGGAAAAAAGGACTACAGGAACAGGCCTTGTGAGGGGTCAGGGGCCCCCCTCACAAGGTCAACCGTTACTTGGCAGACTTGATCGCAGCGCCGAGTTTCTTGGCGGTGTCGGCCGGGTCGGCTTTCGGGTCGTTGATGTAGTTGGTCACGACATCAAAGAACGCACCTTGCACGGCCAGGGTGGTGGCCATGTTGTGCGCCATGCTTGGCTGCAGGCCGCCGGTCTTGGCGTCGGCCAGGAAGTCCTTGGCCGCGGTCTGGGCGCAGGAGTCGAAGCCGAGCTTGTCCATTTCATTGAGCATGTCGGTACGAACCGGGATCGACCCCTTGTTGATGCTGAACACCTTCTGGAAGTTTTCACCCAGCACGACCTTGGCGATGTCCTGCTGGCCAGCGGCAGTGCCTTTGTCTTTCTGCTTGAACACCGCCAGGGAGTCGATGTTGTAGGTGAAGGCCTTGTCGGTGCCTGGGAAGGCTACGCACTCGTAATCCTTGCCGGCGACTTTCTTGGCAGCGGTCCATTCGGACTTGGCCCAGTCACCCATGATCTGCATACCGGCCTTGCCGTTGATGACCTTGCCGGCCTCGAGGTTCCAGTCCTGGCCTTTGCCGTCGACGTCCATATAGGTCGCGACTTTCTTCAGCTCGGTCAGGGCCTTGACCATCTGCGGACCGGTCAGCGCGCCGTTATCCAGGTCGACCAGGGCTTTCTTGTAGCCATCGGCCCCCATCACCGACAAGACGACGGCTTCGAACACGGTGCTGTCCTGCCAAGGCTGGCCACCGTGGGCGAGCGGGATGAAGCCCGCTTCCTTGAGCTTGTCGCCGGCTGCGTAGAATTCTTCGAGGGTGGTCGGGTTCTTGGTGATACCGGCTTTCTTGAAGACGGCCGGGTTGATCCACAGCCAGTTCACGCGGTGGATGTTGACCGGTACGGCGACGTAGTCACCGTCGAACTTCACGGTATCGGAGACTTTCTTGTCGAGCAGGGAGTCCCACTTTTCTTCTTTCGCGACGTCTTTGAGCACGTCGGTATCGAGCAGGCCAGTAGACGCCCATTCCTGGATGTCCGGGCCTTTGATCTGGGCAACACCTGGTGGGTTGCCAGCCACCGCGCGGCTTTTCAGCACAGTCATGGCTGTGGCGCCACCGCCACCGGCAACGGCGCCGTCTTTCCAGGTGAAACCATCTTTCTCAACTTGGGCCTTCAGGACATCTACGGCCGCTTTCTCACCACCGGAGGTCCACCAATGCACAACTTCAACCGTCCCTTTCGAGTCGGCGGCAAAAGCACTGAGGGGAAACAACGAGGCGACGGAAATAGCGATGGCGAGGCGATTAATCGCGTTCATCTGAGTACCTTTTTTTTGTTGTTATGCATGCAAGTCTGGAGCTTGCGCTGCACGGAGTTTAAACAGGGATGTTGCAAGCGCAGGTAACAAAGGGATGCACAAATGTCACCATCTGGTGACATAGCACCCCTCTGCCAAGGCGCTGGCCATGCTTGGGGACAAGGGCAGTGCAGGCAGCACTACCGCTTGCCAGGCGTGATACAGGTCCGGTTTGCCACCCCATATCCGACTGCTGGGCTGGTTATGCGGGCTGAGTTCGTGGTGCCAACTGCCATGGGCTCGATCAATAAAATGGGTGTCACAAAACTCCCAGAAGCACCGGTACCAGGTTTCATACTGCAACTCGCCGGTACGCTTGAGCAAAGCCTGGGCGGCGGCGCTGGCTTCGGCGTGGGTCCAGTGCAGGCGCTCGCGCACTACCGGGCGGTGGTTCCAATCCAGGGTGTAGACGATGCCGGGGGCACCATCCACCGCCCATGCAGACTCGCAGGCACTGGCGAACAGGCCTTTGGCGGCGGTCAACAGCCAGCCCGGCGTGGCCAGGCCGGCTTGCAGGCGTGCAGCTTCCAGGTGCAGCACCAGGCGAGCCCATTCGAAACCGTGGCCAGGGGTGATGCCGTAGGGGCGGAATCCGTCAGCGGGGTTGTCTTCGTTGTAGTCGAGCAAGGGTTGCCACTGGGCGTCGAAATGCTCGATCACCATGAATTGGTTGCCGGCGGCATGGATCTGGATCACACGCTCGACGATACGCAAAGCACGGTCCAGCCAGCGGGTATCGGCGGTGACATCAGCCAGGGCGAGAAACGCTTCGGTGGCGTGCATGTTGCTGTTGGCGCCGCGATAGGCTTCGACGCTGCTCCAGTCCCGGGCAAAGGATTCGAGCATCACGCCCTCCTCCTCGCTCCAGAAGAACTGGTCGATGATAGAGACGGCATCGTTCAGCAAGGTTTGCGCACCGGGTGCACCCACCGCCACCGCCGAGCTCGCGGCCAGGGCGACAAAGGCGTGCAGGTACGCGGCCTTACCGGTGTTGCCATCCAAGGCGCGAGGGGCGGCGAACCAGCCACCATGTTCGCTATCGCGCAGCGGGCCACTGAGCGCGGCGACCCCATGTGCGACCAGCTCGGCATAGCCCGGTACGCCCATGGCGTGGGCCATGGCGAAGCTGTGGGTCATGCGAGCGGTGTTCATGGTTTCGGCCTGGGCATTGGCTGGCAACTGGCCTTGATCGTCCAGGTTGCCAAAGCCTTCAGGCAAGCGGGCGGCCTTGGCGAATGACAGCAGGCGCTGGCCTTCGTTGGCGAGCCAGGCGTGATGGGCAGGTGCGTTCAGCCAACTGCTGGCAGGCAGTGGTTGCGTGGTCATGGGTAGCCCTTTTTATTTTTTATGGGATGGGCCCGAGTCTAAACAAGGGCGGGACGAGGGCAAGTAACGAAGGGGATGGGAAATGTCACCGGATGGTGACATTCACACCACTGAGTTGGCTATGGGGAGCGGGCTTGTCCTAATGCCTGTCAGTTAAGGAGAAACACTGTAACCGTGGCGAGCGGGCTTGCCCCGCGTTGGGCTGCGCAGCAGCCCCAAAACCGACCACCGCGGTGTACCTGAAATAACGCGGTCTTCGGGAGTGGGGCTGCTGCGCAGCCCAACGCGGGGCAAGCCCGCTCGCCACACGCAAGCCCTCGCCACAGGCACACTCAGGAGCGAGTGTTACTGGATGAGTGGCGTGACAGCCGCCGGCGCATTGAGGCGCTGATTCAGGTTTTGCACCTGGCTCTGTAAGGTCGTGATATTGCGGGTGGTCTGGATGCGGAACACGTCGAACTCTTTGTTGGTCGGCGCATCGCTATTGGCTGACTGGTTGTCCTGGGCGCTCTTGAGGACCATGACGTCCTGTTCCAGCCGGGCGACGGCGGCGCTTGGGTTGCCCTGCTTCTTCAAGGCCGCCACGTCGGCGGCCAGCTCCCTGATCTCGGTATCACGCTTGCCGGCATCGACCTGCGCCGCTTTGAGGGTCGCCACGGCATCGGTCAGGGCCTGCACCTGGCCTTGCAGCTTGGCGTTGGCGGTCGACAGGTCGGTGGTGCTGGCGGTCATTTGCGCCAGGCGCTTGTCCAACTCGGTGGCCTGGCCGGCCACGCCCACTTGCTGCTTGCTCTGCTCCAGCAACTGGGTTTCCAACTGCTTGATCTGCAGTTTCAGCGCTTCGCTGCCGTTGTTCACGCTGGCCTCGCTGGCCACCACCTTGCCGGAAATATCCTGCAGGCGCCCCGCCGCTTCTTCACTGATGCGCGCAAAGCTTTCCTGGGTGGCGACCAATTGCTGGCCCATCAGGGAAATCTGCTGGAAGCTCCACCAGGCCAGGCCGGCAAAGGCGATCAGCAGCGCACCGACCAGCGCCCACAATGGCCCGGTGCTGGCGCTCTTGACCTTGACCACGGGGGTACTGCGCGAGCGCACGGACGTGGCGGCAGTCGGCACGAAATCATCGTCATCCCCGATGTCGGCCCGCAGGCTGGGAACATTGTCAAAATCGTCATTAGCATCGTTACGCATGAATCAACCTTGAATCGGTGAGGGAGCTACCTGGAACGCCGAGCGACGGGAGTATAAACCGCAGTCCCGCTGCACTGATCGACCCGGAACCCGGAATTCGGTTCCCGATGTGTTGCTGGTTATGAGCTTACTTCAAGCCAGGGTCCTGGGCTTTCCACCAACTGCAGAACTCGTCGAGGGCCGTCCACAGGCTGACCTTGGGCTCGTAGTCCAGATAATGCCTGGCCCGGCTGATGTCGAGGGTGAAATTTTTGTTCATCACCTGCATGCCCAGGCGCGACAACGCCGGCTCCGGACGCCCGGGCCACATCGCACAAAACGCCTCGTTCAACGCCGCTACGCTGTAGGACAAGCCATACGACCGGTAACGGGTAACCTGAGGCATCCCCATCTGGCGCATCACGTAGTTCACCACATCCCACACCGGCACCGGCGTCCCGTTGCTGATGTTATAGGCCTTGCCCAGCGCCGAACCGGTGGCGAGCAAGCCGCTGAGCAGCGCTTCGTTGAGGTTGTGCACGCTGGTGAAATCGACCTTGTTCAGGCCGTCGCCGACGATGGCCAGGCGGTTCTTGCGCTGCATTCTCAGCAGGCGCGGGAAGATGCTCATGTCGCCGGCGCCGGTGACAAAACGCGGGCGCAGGGCCAGTACTTCAAGGCCGAACTCCTGGGCGCCGAACACCTTCTGCTCGGCGAGGTACTTGGTGGCGGCGTAGGGGTGCTTGAAACGCTTGGGCACCTGCTCTTCGGTCAGCCCGAGGTGATCGCGCCCGTCGAAGTAGATCGACGGCGACGACAGGTGCACCAGGCGCCTGACCCGTTGCTTGAGGCAGGCTTCGACCACGTTTTCGGTCACCAGCACATTGCCTTGATGGAAATCCTGATAACGCCCCCACAACCCGACAGCGCCGGCGCAATGCACCACGGCTTCGACATCGCGGCACAGGTCGCGCACCAGGTCGGCGTCATTCAAATCACCCTGGATAAACTCGGCGCCGCGCCGTACCAGGTGTTCCACACCTTCGGCGCGCCGCCCGTTGACCCGCACGTCCAGGCCCTGCTCCAGGGCGAAACGCGCAAAGCGCCCGCCGATGAAGCCGCTTGCGCCGGTGACCAGAATTTTCATGTATTACCCCGTGTTCTTTCGTTTTTCATCGCTGCTGCCTTGACGCCGGCCATCACTCCAACGGCACCAACCATTGACCACAGGCCTGAGCCAGATGGTCGGTCAATAAGCCCAGCAGTTGCCCGCCACTGCGCCAATGATGCCAGTACAACGGTACATCGATGGGCTTATCTGGCAATAACTCGAGCAACACGCCCTTTTGCAACTGGTCGCGCACCTGCAACTCCGGCACCAGGCCCCAGCCGAGCCCGGCTTCAGTCAAGCGAATGAAGCCTTCGGATGATGGGCATAAATGATGTTCAAAACCGCCTTCTACCCCAAGGGAGGCCAGGTAACGGTGTTGCAGGAAATCATCAGGGCCGAACACCAAGGCGGGCGTGCGCGCCAGTTCATCGGCACGCACGCCAGCCGGGAAATGCCGGGCAATAAAGGCCGGGCTGGCCAACGCCCGATAGCGCATTGCCCCCAGCAACAAGCTGCGTGCACCGGCCACCGGGCGTTCGCTGGCACAAATGCAAGCCGCCACTTCGCCGGCGCGCATGCGTTTGAGGCCAACGGTCTGGTCTTCCACCACCAGGTCCAACAACAAATGCTGCTCGGCGCAAAACTCGCTGACGGCCTCGGCCCACCAAGTGGCGAGGCTGTCGGCATTCAGGGCGATACGCAGGCGCTCGGGCATGCCCTCTTCGTCCAGTGCCGGCACCTGGCTTTGCAGGTCACGCTCCAGCAACCGCACCTGCTGCACATGGTTGAGCAGGCGCCGGCCGATATCGGTGGGTGTCGGCGGCGTAACCCGCACCAGCACCGGCTGGCCGACCCGCGCTTCCAGCAATTTGATGCGCTGAGAGATTGCCGACTGCGACAGCCCCAGCACCTGTGCGCCGCGTTCGAACCCGGCCTGTTCCACCACCGCCGCCAGGGCGGAGAGCAATTTATAGTCGAACATCAGTTTCTCTAATGAGCGATCAGCAATATTGGTTTTTCTTATACAGCTCGTCCCATGAGAATAGCCAGCATTGCGTCTCTCTTTAAAAGGAACCTCACATGGCTGGCGAAACCGCCCTGGCGACCCTGCTGCGCAGCATGAGCCCGCAGTTGAACACGGGTGAGTATGTGTTCTGCACCCTGCCCGACCACCGTATCCCTGCGGGTTGCGAGGTGATCGGCAGCTTTCGCGAACCGCAAGGCCTGACGCTGATCCTGGAACGCCAGCAAGCCGAACTGGCCGGGCTGCCCTTCGACTATGTGGCGGCCTGGATCACCTTGAATGTGCATTTGGCCCTGGAGGCGGTGGGCCTGACCGCCGCCTTCGCCGGCGCGCTGGGCAAGGCCGGCATCAGTTGCAACGTGATTGCCGGGTATTACCACGATCACCTGTTTGTCGGCCATGCGGATGCCGAACGCGCCATGGACGTACTACGGCATTTGGCGGCGAACGCGGAGTAAACCTTATGTGGCAAAGCTATCTGAATGGCCTGTTGGTGGCCCTGGGCCTGATCATGGCGATCGGCACGCAAAACGCATTTGTATTGGCGCAGAGCCTGCGCCGTGAACATCACCTGCCAGTGGCGGCATTGTGTGTGGTGTGCGACGCGATTCTGGTCGCCGCCGGGGTTTTCGGCCTGGCGACGGTGTTGGCGCAGAACCCGCTGTTGCTGGCAATTGCCCGCTGGGGCGGGGCGGCGTTCCTGCTGTGGTACGGCACCCTGGCGTTGCGCCGGGCGTTTTCCAGACAAAGCCTGGAGCAAGGCGGCAACCTCAAGGTGCGTTCATTACGCGCGGTCATGCTCAGTGCCCTGGCGGTGACGCTGCTCAATCCCCATGTATACCTGGACACGGTGTTGCTGATTGGCTCGCTCGGCGCGCAGCAGACCGAACCCGGCGCCTACGTCGCCGGCGCAGCCAGCGCTTCGTTCCTGTGGTTCGCCACGCTGGCGCTCGGCGCGGCCTGGTTGGCACCCTGGCTGGCACGCCCGGCAACATGGCGCCTGCTGGACCTGCTGGTGGCCGCGATGATGTTCAGCGTCGCTTATCAATTGATTGCTGCATGACGAATATTCCAAAACGCTCTGGAACCTCTATCCCACACAGTTGTTGCGTGGTTTTGCAGTACCCCCGGTGCTATGATCCGGACCCTGCGCCGCAAAGAGTACAAACTCCCCGGCGCTTGTTTGGCCGCCCGTGATCGGCCTTGCGCTCACCGCAACTGACCTGATTAGGAGAATCATCATGGCTTTCGAATTGCCGCCGCTGCCCTACGCACACGATGCCCTGCAGCCGCACATCTCCAAGGAAACCTTGGAATATCACCACGACAAGCACCACAACACCTATGTCGTGAACCTGAACAACCTGGTGCCTGGCACCGAGTTCGAAGGCAAGACCCTGGAAGAGATCGTCAAATCCTCTTCGGGCGGTATCTTCAACAACGCCGCTCAGGTCTGGAACCACACCTTCTACTGGAACTGCCTGGCGCCAAACGCCGGTGGCCAACCGACCGGCGCACTGGCTGAAGCGATCAACGCTTCGTTCGGTTCGTTCGACAAGTTCAAGGAAGAGTTCACCAAGACGTCCGTCGGCACCTTCGGTTCCGGTTGGGGCTGGCTGGTGAAAAAGGCTGACGGTTCCCTGGCCCTGGCCAGCACCATCGGCGCCGGCAACCCGCTGACCAGCGGCGACACCCCGCTGCTGACCTGCGACGTCTGGGAACACGCTTACTACATCGACTACCGCAACGCCCGTCCAAAGTATGTGGAAGCGTTCTGGAACCTGGTCAACTGGAAGTTCGTGGCTGAGCAGTTCGAAGGCAAGACCTTCACTGCCTAAGCAACCCTTGCAGTAGAAAGAGCCCGGCAATTGCCGGGCTTTTTTACGGGCGCAGGATAGACAGGCCACAAGCACGGGAACCCAACAACAGAATTCGCCACACAAGCGATAGGAGGAATGAACCTCTTAATCAAGTGTGAGGAATGACGATGGATCCGATATCGGGAGCAGGTGCAATCTCAATGATAATGGGCCTTCTGGGGACGGGGATGGATCTGGCAAAAGACGCAATGGACATGGCCAATAAAGCAATGGACACAGCCGGCGACGGCGCGAAGATCGGCGGCGAAGAGCAACAGCCACAGGGTCCGATTAGTTTTTAAGACACTCTGCGAATAATAAAGGCGCAGCTCCTCCGCTTTTTTCCCAGTGGGGCTTGCAGCGCCCGCCCCTCTCCTCGCCCACTTCAGACAAGCCATGAGATAACCTGCCGCGTCTCGCGTTTATCCAGCCAAAACGTCGATTGGGCTCTTGCTCTTAATGTCCCTTTGACTGCCCTCACCAGATTGCCAATACTCATGGCATATTGAAGGCCACCCGCATGGAACAAGGAATGACCCTTTGAAGCTGGAACTCAAAAACAGCTTGTCGGTGAAGTTGTTACGGGTTGTGCTGCTGTCGGCATTGATCGTGGGTGTGGCGCTGAGCGTCGCGCAGATCGTCTTCGATGCCTACAAGACACGCCAGGCCGTGGCCAGTGATGCCCAGCGCATCCTCGATATGTTTCGCGACCCCTCGACCCAGGCCGTCTATAGCCTGGACCGCGAGATGGGCATGCAAGTGATCGAGGGGCTGTTTCAGGACGACGCGGTGCGCATGGCCTCCATCGGCCATCCCAACGAAACCATGCTCGCGGAAAAAAGCCGCGCCATGCAGCAATCCCCCAGCCGCTGGCTGACCGACTTGATCCTCGGCCAGGAACGCACATTCACCACCGCCCTGGTCGGCAAAGGCCCCTACAGCGAATATTACGGCGACCTGAGCATCACCCTCGACACAGCCACCTATGGCCAGGGGTTTATTGTCAATTCGGTGATCATCTTCATTTCCGGTGTGCTGCGCGCCCTGGCCATGGGCCTGGTGCTGTACCTGGTGTACCACTGGCTGCTGACCAAACCGTTGTCGCGGATTATCGAGCACCTGACGTCGATCAACCCCGACCGGCCCAGCGAACACAAGATCCCTCAGCTCAAGGGCCACGAACGCAACGAACTGGGGCTGTGGATCAACACCGCCAATCAGTTGCTCGAATCCATCGAACGCAATACCCACCTGCGCCACGAAGCTGAATCCAGCCTGCTGCGCATGGCCCAATACGACTTTCTCACCGGCCTGCCGAACCGCCAGAAACTGCAGGAGCAACTGGACAAGATCCTGATCGACGCCGGCCGCCGGCAGCGCCGCGTGGCCGTGTTGTGCGTGGGCCTGGACGACTTTAAAAGTGTCAACGAGCAGTTCACCTACCAGGCCGGCGACAAATTATTGCTCGCCCTGGCCGACCGCCTGCGCGCCCACAGTGGCCGCCTCGGTGCGCTTGCCCGCCTCGGCGGCGACCAGTTTGCCCTGGTGCAGGCCGATATCGACCAGCCGTACGAAGCCGCTGAACTGGCGCAAAGCATCCTCGATGACCTGGAAGCGGAATTCGCCCTCGACCATGAGCTGATCCGCCTGCGCGCCACCATTGGCATCACGTTGTTCCCGGAAGACGGCGACAGCACCGAAAAGCTGCTGCAAAAAGCCGAACAAACCATGACCTTGGCCAAGAGCCGCTCGCGCAACCGGTACCAGTTCTATATCGCCAGCGTCGACAGCGAAATGCGCCGTCGCCGCGAACTGGAAAAAGACCTGCGCGACGCCCTGAGCCGCGACCAGTTCCACCTGGTGTACCAGCCGCAGATCAGCTATCGCGACCACCGTGTGGTCGGCGTCGAGGCATTGATCCGCTGGCAGCACCCGGAGCATGGCCTGGTACCGCCAGACTTGTTTATCCCGCTGGCGGAACAGAACGGCACCATCATCCCCATTGGCGAATGGGTGCTCGACCAGGCCTGCTGGCAACTGCGCGAATGGCATGACCAGGGCTTCACCGGCCTGCGCATGGCGGTCAACTTGTCCACCGTGCAGTTGCACCACGCCGAGCTGCCGCGAGTGGTCAATAACCTCATGCAGATCTACCGCTTGCCGCCGCGCAGCCTGGAACTGGAAGTGACCGAGACCGGCCTGATGGAAGACATCAGCACCGCCGCCCAGCACCTGCTGAGCCTGCGCCGTTCCGGTGCGCTGATCGCCATCGATGACTTCGGGACCGGTTATTCATCCTTGAGCTACCTGAAAAGCCTGCCCCTGGACAAGATCAAGATCGACAAGAGCTTCGTTCAGGACCTGCTGGACGACGATGACGATGCAACCATCGTGCGCGCCATCATCCAGTTGGGCAAAAGCCTGGGCATGCAGGTGATCGCCGAGGGCGTGGAAACCGCGGAGCAAGAGGCCTATATCATCTCCGAAGGCTGCCACGAGGGTCAGGGCTATCACTACAGCAAACCGCTGCCAGCGCGGGAATTGGCAGCTTATTTGAAGCAGTCCGAGCGCAATAACGCAGCCATTCTTTGAGCCGATAAAACAATACTGAATATTTCCCTCGTTTAAGCCTTTACACAAAATGCAAATCTTTCGCATTATGTTGCAGTTTTGCGCGGCCCCGCGCGCCCTATTAACAACCGAAGCAGGATGTTCGCCATGATTCGTATGCCCCTGGCCACCGCCAGTCTGCTGGCCATTGCCATTTCTCTCGCCGGTTGCGGCGAAGGTAAAGACAAAGCCGCTGCGCCCCAGGCGCCGACCCCGGCTGCCAGCACTACCGCTCCAGCGGCTGCCACCCCTGCCGGCCAGGTCGACGAAGCAGCCGCCAAGGCTGTGGTCGCGCATTACGCCGACATGGTATTCGCGGTCTACAGCGACGCCGAATCCACCGCGAAAACCCTGCAGACCGCGATCGACACCTTCCTCGCCAATCCGAACGACCAGACCCTGAAAGCCGCCCGTGCCGCCTGGGTCGCTGCACGCGTACCGTACCTGCAGAGCGAAGTGTTCCGCTTCGGCAATACCATCATCGACGACTGGGAAGGCCAAGTGAACGCCTGGCCCCTGGACGAAGGCCTGATCGACTACACCGACAAATCCTACGAACACGCCCTGGGTAACCCAGGCGCCAACGCCAACATCATTGCCAATACCGAGATCCAGGTGGGCGAAGACAAGGTCGACGTGAAGGACATCACCCCGGAAAAACTCGCCAGCCTCAATGAGCTCGGCGGTTCCGAAGCCAACGTCGCCACCGGCTACCACGCCATCGAATTCCTGCTGTGGGGCCAAGACCTGAACGGCACCGGCCCAGGTGCCGGCAACCGCCCTGCATCGGACTACATGACGGGCGACGGCGCCACGGGCGGCCACAACGAGCGTCGCCGCACTTACCTGCGCGCCGTGACCCAACTGTTGGTCAGCGACCTGGAAGAAATGGTCGGCAACTGGAAACCCAACGTCGAAGACAACTACCGCGCCACCCTGGAGGCAGAACCTGCCACCGACGGCCTGCGCAAAATGCTGTTCGGCATGGGCAGCCTGTCCTTGGGCGAACTGGCTGGCGAGCGCATGAAGGTTTCCCTGGAGGCCAACTCGCCGGAAGACGAGCAGGACTGCTTCAGCGACAACACCCACAACTCGCACTTCTATGACGCCAAGGGCATCCGCAACGTCTACCTGGGCGAATACACCCGAGTCGACGGCACCAAGATGACGGGCGCCAGCCTGTCGTCGCTGGTGGCCAAGGTCGATCCGGCGGCCGATAGCGCCCTGAAGGCCGACCTGGCCGCGACCGAAGCGAAGATCCAGGTCATGGTTGATCATGCCAACAAGGGTGAACATTACGACCAGTTGATCGCTGCCGGTAACGACGCGGGCAACCAGATCGTGCGTGACGCCATCGCTGCGCTGGTCAAGCAGACCGGCTCGATCGAAGCCGCTGCAGGCAAGCTGGGCATCAGCGACCTGAACCCGGATAACGCTGATCACGAGTTCTGATCCGTGCCGTGTTGAATGAGGCGACCTTCGGGTCGCCTTTTTTTTGCGCTATGTCTTCTACCACAGACCCCATGTGTGAGGGGGGTGCCCCCGATGGCGGTGGGTCAGCAGGTACTTCCTTCACTGACAGGCCGCTATCGGGGGCAAGCCCCCTCCCACAGTTGACCTGCATCGTCTCGACGGCCCGGTTTACATGCCCTGCACCCCAGGTAGAATGGCGCCTCTCTCCTTTCACCCGAGCTCACTTCATGGCGTTGCCGACCCTACGCATCATCGGTTTCATCATCGGCATCTTCCTGATCACCCTCGCGATCGCCATGGTTGTGCCCATGGCCACCCTGGTGCTGTTCGAGCGCACCCAAGACCTGCCCTCGTTCCTGTGGGCCAGCCTGATCACCTTTGTCGCCGGCCTGGTCCTGGTAATCCCCGGGCGCCCGGAGCATGTGCACTTGCGGCCCCGAGACATGTACCTGCTGACTGTCAGCAGTTGGGTGGTGGTGTGCATCTTCGCCGCGCTGCCCTTTTTGCTGACCCAACACATCAGCTACACCGACTCCTTCTTCGAAAGCATGTCCGGTATCACCGCCACCGGTTCCACGGTCCTGAGCGGGCTGGACAGCATGTCGCCGGGCATCCTGATATGGCGCTCGCTGCTGCACTGGCTCGGCGGTATCGGCTTTATCGGCATGGCGGTGGCGATCCTGCCGCTGCTGCGCATCGGTGGCATGCGCCTGTTCCAGACCGAATCCTCGGACCGCTCGGAGAAGGTCATGCCGCGTTCGCACATGGTGGCGCGGCTGATCGTGGCGGCATACGTAGGCATCACCATCCTCGGCAGCCTGGCGTTCTGGTGGGCCGGGATGGGCTTGTTCGATGCGATCAACCATGCGATGTCGGCGATTTCCACCGGCGGTTTTTCCACCTCCGATGAGTCCCTGGCCCACTGGAAACAGCCGGCCGTGCACTGGGTGGCGGTGGTGGTGATGATCCTCGGCAGCCTGCCGTTCACCCTGTATGTCGCCACGTTGCGCGGCAACCGCCGGGCGTTGATCAAGGATCAGCAGGTGCAGGGTTTGCTCGCCTTGTTATTGGTGACCTGGCTGGTGCTTGGCACCTGGTACTGGTGGACCACCAACCTGCATTGGCTGGATGCCCTGCGCCATGTGGCGCTGAACGTGACGTCGGTGGTTACGACGACGGGCTTTGCACTGGGGGACTACAGCCTGTGGGGCAACTTCTCACTAATGCTGTTTTTCTACCTGGGCTTTATCGGCGGCTGCTCGGGGTCCACGGCGGGCGGAATCAAGATCTTCCGTTTCCAGGTCGCCTATATCCTGCTCAAGGCCAACTTGAACCAACTGATTCACCCGCGCGCGGTGATCAAGCAGAAGTACAACGGCCACCGCCTCGACGAAGAAATCGTACGCTCGATCCTCACGTTCTCGTTCTTCTTCGCGATCACCATCTGCATGATCGCCCTGGCCTTGTCGCTGCTGGGCCTGGATTGGATGACGGCCCTGACCGGCGCCGCCAGCACCGTGTCCGGCGTAGGCCCGGGCCTGGGGGAAACCATCGGCCCGGCCGGCAACTTCGCCAGCCTGCCGGATGCGGCCAAGTGGATTTTGTCGCTGGGCATGCTACTGGGCCGGCTGGAGATCATTACAGTCTTTGTTCTGTGTATTCCTGCGTTCTGGCGTCACTGACCGTCGAGGTTTCCAACAGACGCGCCCGGTACTCGCCGGGCGTGCTATCGAACCAGCGGCGAAACGCGCGAAAGAAGTTGCTCGGGTCAGCAAACCCCAACAGGTAGGCAATTTCCAGCAGGGTCATGCTCGGCTGCGCCAGGTATTGCTCGGCCAGTTCGCGACGGGTGTCGTCGAGCAAGGTCTGGAAACTGGTGCCCTCCTCCTGCAAACGCCGTTGCAAGGTGCGCTGGGACAGGTGCAGGGTCTGGGCCACCACTTCGCGCTTGGGCTCACCCTGGGGCAACAGGCGGCACAGTACCTGCCGAGCCTTGTGGGTCACACGGCTTTCCGAGAAGCGCGCCAGGTATTCACCGGCAAACCGATCGTGCAACAGCGCCATGGCCTCGTTAGCGGTGGGCAGCGGCGCGTCCATGTCGGCGCGCTCGAAGATCAACGCGTCGTAGGGCGCGTCGAACTCCAGTGGGGCATGGAACGCTTGCCTGTAGGGCGCCAGGTTCGCGGGCTGCTCGCCTTGCAACAGCACCTTGCGCGGTTGCAGGGTGCGACCGGTCAGCCAGCCGCACAATGCCAATGCACAGGCCAGCGACGCTTCGGCGCTTTGCCGGGTCGGTGGCAGGTGATCGCCATGAACCGTGAGGATCAGCGCATAACCTTCGGGTAACAGGCGGAAACTCAGGTCGGCACTTTCGGCAATGATGCGCTGGTAACGCACCAGGCGCATAAAACCTTCGGCCAGGGTGTTACTGGACATCAGCGCATAGCCGGCCACATGGAACGACGCCGGGCGCACCACCTTGCCCATGTTCAGGCCGATCGCGGGGTTGCCCGATAACTCAACCGCGCGCTGCCAGAGCCGCGTCATGGAGTCTTGCGGAAAACGCGCATCGGGGTCGTTGAGGGCGGCGTAGTCCAGGCCCAGTTGCTGGAACAAGGCACGGCAATCCAGGCCGTCCATTTCCAATGCCTTGACTATCCCCATCGCCCAGCTTGCAGAAGTTGTTCGTTCGCTCATGGCGTCTTCTTAAAAAAGCAGGCTCAACCAGCAGCCAGGAAGCCAAGGATACTAAAGTGGCATCTATTGTCACTGGCTGTTACCACTGATCACTCTAGACTCAAATAAGCTCCCCGCCGAACATCTGTTGGGCGGCATAACAATCAAAGGGCCGCCCGTCGTGGAAAACATCAAGCGATTCAACAGCTTTGCCGAGTTCTACCCCTATTACCTGGCGGAGCACGCCAACAGCACGTGCCGGCGCCTGCACTTCATCGGGACCACGCTGGTGATTGGCTTTTTGGCGTATGCGGTGGGCAAGGGCTCCCTGGGCCTGTTGCTGGCGGTGCCCATCGCCGGCTATGGCTTCGCCTGGGTGGGCCACTTCTTCTTCGAAAAGAATCGGCCGGCGACCTTCCAGCACCCGTTCTACAGCCTGCTGGGGGATTTCGTGATGTACCGCGACATGATCCTCGGCAAGGTGCCGTTCTAGCCGTGCGGCCTCTTGTCACTTGCGTAAAAAAATCAAGGCTCGCACATCCGTCGATATAAAAGTCTTTTTGTCATTTACAGTGCTGTATCCTGCCAAGGCTTTTTGAGAGCGCGGAATCACCTGCGATTGAAAACCACAGACCTTGCGAGGAGCGACGACGATGCACGAGATACCTAATCTCCCCTTCCCAAGCCTGCACGAAACTGAGCAGCCAACCCCGCAGCAGGCCAGCGCGAAGCAGCCTGAGGCCAAAGAAGCAAAACCAGTCGACAGCAAAAGCCAGGACTGACGCCGTACCAGACCGTGTGGAAAGCGCACCTTTGAGCGCTTTCCACACTGCCTGAATTGCCCGAGATCCCCACCATGACCGATACCCCTCCCGACAGCCGCGACACCGCCGTGCTTGATACGGCCTTGCAGATGGTCGACGTCTGGAACCGCCTCAGCGCGGACAAACAAGCCGTTTTGCTCAAGCGCTTCGGTACCCAGGAAAATGCGCTGGCCGCCCTGGTCACCACCCAATTGCTGGCCCCCGCTCGAGCCTGAGGTCTTTTTGATCTGAGGTTTTTGCGTTTTACCGCCCTGCGCGGACCAAAGCCCCGGTATCATTAGCAGCCTATCTTTACCTGCTGCGACAGTGGACCTCTCCCATGCCAGATACCCAGCGCCCCATGGCGGTCACGCTGCAAGTTGTTTCCATCGTGTTGTTCACCTTCATCGGCTACCTGAACATCGGCATCCCCCTCGCCGTATTGCCCGGCTATGTCCACAGTGAACTGGGCTATGGCGCGGTGATCGCCGGGCTGGTGATCAGCGTGCAATACCTGGCCACCTTACTGAGCCGCCCCTACGCCGGGCGCATCATCGACAACCTGGGCAGCAAGCGTGCGGTATTGATCGGGCTGGTGGGCTGCGGCCTGAGCGGCGTGTTCATGTTGCTCGCAGCCTGGTTTTCCAGCCTGCCGGCCTTGAGCCTGGGCAGCCTGCTGATCGGCCGCCTGGTCTTGGGCAGTGCTGAAAGCCTGGTCGGTTCGGGCGCCATCGGCTGGGGCATTGGCCGTGTGGGCGCGACAAATACCGCCAAGGTGATCTCATGGAACGGCATCGCCAGCTACGGCGCGCTGGCGGTCGGCGCACCGTTGGGGGTGCTGCTGGTCAGTCATCTCGGGTTGTGGAGCATGGGGGTCAGCATCATTCTGCTGGCGGTCATCGGCGTCGCCCTGGCCTGGCCCAAGGAAGCGGCGCCGATTGTGGCCGGGGTGCGCCTGCCGTTCATGAACGTGCTGGGTCGGGTCCTGCCCCACGGTTGCGCGCTGGCCCTGGGCTCCATCGGCTTTGGCACCATCGCCACCTTTATCACCCTGTACTACACCACCCAGCACTGGGATAACGCGGTGTGGGCCTTGAGCCTGTTCGGTGCCAGCTTTATCGGCGCCCGCCTGTTGTTCGGCAATTTAATCAACCGGATTGGCGGCTTTCGCGTGGCGATCGCCTGCCTGTCAGTGGAGATCCTTGGCCTGTTGTTGCTGTGGCTGGCGCCGGATGCCCACCTGGCCCTGGCTGGGGCGGCGTTGAGCGGCTTCGGCTTTTCCCTGGTGTTCCCGGCGCTCGGGGTGGAGGCGGTCAACCTGGTGCCCGCGTCCAGCCGGGGTTCGGCGGTAGGGGCTTACTCGTTGTTTATCGACTTGTCGCTGGGGATTACCGGCCCGCTGGCCGGGGCCGTGGCGGCAGGCTTCGGCTTCGCCTCGATCTTCCTGTTCGCCGCCCTTGCCGCCCTGGGAGGGTTGCTGCTGAGTGTCTACCTGTACCGGCAAGCGCCCAAGGCCCGTGAGTCGCGCGGCGCCTAGAAATCGACCTTGCCGCGCCCGGCCTTGATGCTGCCGCGTTTGGTCTTGGATTCCAGGCGGCGCTTCTTCGAACCCAGCGTGGGCTTGGTGGGGCGGCGCTTCTTCTCGACCTTGGTGGCGCTGAGGATCAACTCCACCAGGCGCTCCAGCGCATCGGCGCGGTTCTGCTCCTGGGTCCGATATTGCTGGGCCTTGAGCACCAGCACCCCTTCGCTGGTGATCCGACTGTCACGCAGCGCCAGCAACCGCTCCTTGTAGAAATCCGGCAACGACGATGCTGGAATATCAAACCGCAGGTGCACCGCGCTCGACACCTTATTGACGTTCTGACCACCGGCGCCCTGGGCGCGGATGGCAGTCAGCTCGATCTCGGCATCGGGTAGCTGCACATTATTGGATATCACCAGCATCGATCAAAAACCTTAGGCAACGGACACGCCCAACTCGGACAACAACATCAACAACAAGGACGCATGAACATGAAAATACTATTGATCATTTTGCTCGGCACCTTATCACTCATTCAAACGCCACTGTCCCTTGCAGACAATACCAATGGCAAAAACCTCTATTCACAGCGATGCGCCATGTGCCACGGGCCAGACCTCAAGGCAACGGGGCCGTTGGCCAAGAAAAGCAACCCGCCCACACCTGACCTTACAACCCCGGCCTTCAAAAAACGGCTGGCGGCTTATCCGGGCGTTATTGTGTCTTCGGTCATACTCCGCCCGAATGGAGACCTGATCCCAAAAACGCTGCGCGAGAATGGGGTGAAGGTCGCGCCGCATGCCTGGAACGTCAAGGACTTGCGCGACTTGAACGAATACATGAGCGGTGTGATTTCAAAAAGTTGACGACTTCAACATTCAAAAACCCCGCGCCCTGAGTTCCCGACAGAGGAATACAGGGTGCGGGGTTTTCTTTAGACGTGCGCCTGTTTACTTCAGTGTCGCACTCGCTGCGCTCAACGCGGCTTCAGCACTGCGCTTGTTCTTGATCCCGTAACACACCGCCATGAACGCGACCCACACCGGGATCGCGTACACCGATACCTGGATCCCCGGAATCATCAGCATGATCACCAGGATAAACACCACGAACGCCAGGCAGACGTAGTTGCCATACGGGTACCACAACGCCTTGAACAGCGGCACCTGGCCGGTGCGGTTCATGTGCTGGCGGAACTTGAAGTGCGAGAAGCTGATCATCGCCCAGTTGATCACCAGCGTGGCCACCACCAGGGACATCAGCAGCTCCAACGCGTGTTGCGGGATCAAGTAGTTCATCAACACTGCCACCAGCGTGACCGCCGCCGAAGCGAGGATCGAACGCACTGGCACGCCGCGCTTGTCGATCTTCGCTAACACCTTGGGCGCATCGCCCTGCTCGGCCATGCCCAGCAGCATGCGGCTGTTGCAGTAGGTGCCGCTGTTGTACACCGACAGCGCCGCCGTCAGCACCACGAAATTGAGGATATGCGCGGCGGTGTTGCTGCCCAGCATCGAGAACACCTGCACGAACGGGCTGCCGCTGTAGGCATCGCCGGACGCGTTGAGGGTCGCCAGCAGGCTGTCCCACGGCGTCAGCGACAACAGCACCACCAGGGCGCCGATGTAGAAGATCAGGATGCGGTAGATCACCTGGTTGATTGCCTTGGGGATCACGGTGCGTGGCTGGTCGGCTTCGGCAGCGGTGAAGCCGAGCATTTCCAGGCCGCCGAAGGAGAACATGATAATCGCCATGGCCATCACCAACCCGCCGACGCCATGGGGGAAGAAGCCGCCATGTTCCCACAGGTTGCTCACCGAGGCTTGTGGGCCGCCGCTGCCGCTGACCAGCAAGTAACTGCCCAGGGCGATCATGCCGACGATGGCCACCACCTTGATGATGGCAAACCAGAATTCGGCCTCACCGAAGACTTTGACGTTGGCCAGGTTGATCAAATTGATCAGCACGAAAAACGCTGCCGCCGACACCCAGGTCGGGATCTCCGGCCACCAGTAATGCACGTACTTGCCGACAGCCGTCAGCTCCGACATGCCCACCAGAATGTACAGGATCCAACAGTTCCAGCCCGACAGGAAGCCGGCGAAACCGCCCCAGTACTTGTGGGCAAAGTGGCTGAAAGAACCGGCGACCGGCTCTTCGACAATCATTTCGCCGAGCTGGCGCATGATCATGAACGCGATAAAGCCGCAGATGGCATAGCCGAGGATCATCGACGGGCCGGCGGATTTGAGCACCCCGGCCGAGCCCAGGAACAGGCCGGTACCGATGGCACCACCGAGGGCGATCAACTGGATATGCCGATTTTTCAGGCCGCGTTTCAGCTCGCCTGAAGAAGAATGGGGTCCACTCATGAAAAGGGTCTCACGCAAGGTTTGATGATGTTGAATGCACGTTGCTGGCTTGAATTACCGACTCAAGCAGCACCGCTCAAACCCCAGCGCAGGCACCAGGAGTACAGCGTCGTTCTAACGGTCATGCGTCACCTGTTTGTTTTTATCTGTGACGAAATCGAACCCGACTGGCTCGTGGCCAGGCGGAATGATCAGGGCGAGTCACCCTGAGGTCTTGGCCATTTGCGTGGTTACGCAAGGGGGTCACAGTAAAACGCGGCGCATTGTACACCGCTCGACAGCTTCGGGAGGCCGTCGCAGAGCGTGCGCGACAATCTGTCAGGTATTCCTTACAGCTTGGCGAGGCTGAGAAATGCCCGGCCAATATCGTAAATTTATTGTTACACCGCGGAAACCCAGCGTTACAGGCACGCTTATCCGTCATTCAGCAGAAAATTGTCGCCAGGAAATTGCTGACCTGTCGTGTCAGCTAGCCAACTGTTTTTTCTGAATAAATCGATGCCCTGAAAAAACAGAACAAAAAATGCAAATGAAACCGTGTCAATAAATTTTTTGCATTACCAAACACTCTCACCTAGGTTCTTTCACTTGCCCAGCGAAGCCGCTGGCAAGCCGTTCTCAAACAACGTCCTCTAGGAGATACACCATGCAAGCACTGGAAAAAGACCTGGAAACCGAACTGCAACTTGACGATTGGTTTGAAGCACCGACCCACGAGGCAGCCGTTGAAATGATGCAAGCCGACGCCGTTGTGCCCTTTGGCACCGCGATGTGGCCTTTCTAACACGCGGCAGGCATCCGGCAGGTGCTGTGCACGGCACCTGCCCCCTTACCCAAGGCACAGAAGGACATACGTCATGGACAAGGCCCGCGCCGTCGAACACTTTCTCTACTACCTCGCGCATCACCCGGCCCTTATCGGCCTGAGCCGCCCGACCGTGTTACTGGGCCATACCGAACGCTACGACGCCATTGCCCAGGCCATCACCCACGGCAGTGCCGCCCGTTTTAACTTCCAGGTACAACGCCTGGACCTGGCGCCCAGCCACCACCTGGCCCAGGCCATCGAAGCCTGCGACCTGTACCTGTTTCTGTACGACTCCTCGACCTTGCCCAACCCACGCGCCGAAGGCCCGGACTTTATTCGCGCCTTGCATGAGGTCATGGCTGAACACTGGAAGAAATCCCTGCTGTTCAAGGATTACGGCGACTATTTCTACGACACCTTCAGCGTCGAACCGCAGCGTATCGCCGACCTCAATGCCACGCTGATCCGGCGCATGTCCCAGGCCACGGTGCTGAGCTTTACCGACGAACACGGCTCGCGCCTGGAAGCGCCGCTGAGCAGCATCAAGAAGTGGACCAATATCAACGGTATCGGCAACCACGACCTGGCCCCCGGCGAGATCGCTACCCACAGCGAGGCGATCAATGGCCAAGTGCGGTTCATGGGGACCTTCCTCAGCACCATCCCCTTTGCGCGCAAATACGGTGTACTGCAATCACCCTTGGAGTTGTGGATCGAGAACTCGACCATCTGCAGCGTGGCCAGTGAAGTGCCGGGGCTCGCGGAGGATTTCAACAAATACCTGAATGCCAACCCCTCCAACCGCCGGGTGGAAGAGCTGGGGATCGGCACCAATGAGGGGGTCAAGGATCTGTACGCCCGCAATGCCGGGTTCGAGGAGCGCCATTGCGGCTTGCACCTGGGCTTGGGCGGCGGGCAGAAAGGCAGCCATCACCTGGATCTGATCTTTGCCAGTGGGGTCTTGGCCCTGGATGACAAACCGGTGTTTGACGGCACGTTCGCGTTCTGAGCACCGACCTTGAAAAGGATGAAGATCCAAATGTGGGAGAGGGCTTGCCCCCGATAGCGGTGCATCAGTCGCCGGATTGGCAAGCTGATACACCACTATCGGGGGCAAGCCCTCTCCCACATTTTTTGCCTGTATTCCAAGGCAAAAAAAACGCCAACCCTAGGGTTGGCGTTGGTGTGCAGCGCTTACATCACTGCGGCTTCTTGCGACCAAAGCCTGGACGCTGACCGGAACCCGCCGGAGCGCCACGGCGCTTGCCCGACGGCTCGTCTGCGACCAGTTTCAGGCCAGGGCGCTTTTTCGGCGCTGGCTTGGCTGGGCGTTTGGTGTTGGCGCTGTCGGCCGGACGATCCGATGGCGCACCGCGACCGGCCTCACCGCGATTACTGCGACCACCAGCAGGTGCTTCACCACGGCCTGCCGGGCGCGGTGCGCGTGGTGCACGCTCGCCTTCCTGGCGCGACGGAGCCGTTGGGCGGCGCTCGCCTTCGATCTGCGGCTCACGGGAAATACGCCCGCCGGTTGCCGGTGCGTTCAGTGCCGGGCGCAGGGTGCGCGCAACGCGCTCGGTACGGGCCACAGGGCGCGACGATTTACGCTGCATACGCTCGAGCTTGTCTTTGCTCTTGGCGTTCATCTGCGGCATGGCGACCGGCGTCAGGCCAACTTCGGCGCTGAGGATGTCGACTTCGTACTGGCTCATTTCGCGCCAGCGGCCCATTGGCAGGTCGGAGTTGAGGAACACCGGGCCAAAACGCACGCGCTTCAGGCGGCTGACCACCAGGCCCTGGGATTCCCACAGGCGACGAACTTCACGGTTACGACCTTCCATCACCACGCAGTGGTACCAGTGGTTAAAGCCTTCGCCGCCTGGAGCCTGCTTGATGTCGGTGAACTTGGCCGGGCCGTCTTCCAGTACCACGCCAGCCTTGAGGCGTTCGATCATCTCGTCGTCGACTTCACCGCGTACACGCACCGCGTATTCACGGTCCATCTCGTAAGACGGGTGCATCAGGCGGTTGGCCAACTCACCGTCGGTGGTGAACATCAGCAAGCCGGTGGTGTTGATGTCGAGACGGCCGATATTGATCCAGCGGCCTTCTTTGGGCTTTGGCATCTTGTCGAACACGGTCGGACGGCCTTCCGGGTCGTCACGGGTGCAGATTTCGCCATCGGGCTTGTTGTACATGATGACGCGGCGTACCGATTCGGCAGCCTCTTCACGCTTGATGACCTTGCCATCAATGGTGATTGCATCGTGCAGGTCGACACGCTGGCCAAGGGTGGCCTCTACGCCGTTGACCTTGATGCGCTTCTGGGTGATCCAGGCTTCGACGTCGCGGCGCGAGCCCACGCCGATACGTGCCAGCACCTTTTGCAGTTTTTCGCCTGCTGGGCCGATTTCCTGGCTGTCGTTCTGGTCTTTGTCGTTCATCTTAAGCACCTCCCGGTGGGTCGATTCAGGCGTGGCCTGAAGAGTGTTGAAAGCGGGGCTTTGGCCGAATACGTCGGCAAAGGGTCGCGAATCATACGCGCATGCTGCGCGTTGCGCATCAGAGACTAGTCGATAAGCGCCAGGTCAGTGGTCTTTCCGCCGACCGGTGGTGCCCAGGGCACCACAGAACCCATGTGGGAGGGGCGGTGCGACGATTCGACTTGCCCCCGATAGCGGTGGTTCAGTGAAGGACATTGAGACTGACACACCGCTATCGGGGGCAAGCCCCCTCCCACATGGGGCGGTGTCAGTCTTCTAGCTGACGTCGCTCGTTCTCGATGGCTTCGGCCAGCGCGCGGGCTTCGTCTTCTTCATCGCTCAACGGCGGTTGTTCGAGGGCGGCGACGGCGGCCAGGAGTTTTTCCCGGGCTTCGGCGACGCCGAGGATGTCTTCCTCGGCCTCGGCCTCTGCTTCAGGTTCAGGTTCAGGTTCAGGTTCAATTTCGACTTCGACCACCGGCTCGGTTTCGACGTTTACCTGGGCGTCCGGTTCGGATGCGCCGTCACGCAACAAGTCGTCGAAGTCGGTCTTGATGCCCTGCTCCATGTCGTCCAGTTCCAGCAACAGGGTGTGGAAGCTGGTTTCGTCCTTTGGCTCCTCCGGCTCGGCGGTGGCATCGGCCAGTTCCTGCAGGCTGGCCGGAACCGGCGCGTCGTCGAAGTCGAGCACCGGCTCGGCTTCCATCTCGCGCAGTTCGGCGAGCGGCGGCAAGTCGTCGAGGTTTTTCAGGTTGAAGTGGTCGAGGAATACCTTGGTAGTGGCGAACATCGCCGGCTTGCCGGGCACATCGCGGTAGCCGACGATGCGAATCCACTCGCGCTCCAGCAGCGTCTTGACGATATGGCTGTTGACCGCCACGCCGCGCACGTCTTCGATTTCGCCCCGGGTAATCGGCTGGCGATAGGCAATCAGCGCCATGGTCTCGAGCATCGCGCGGGAATAGCGCTGCGGGCGTTCTTCCCACAAGCGGCCGACCCACGGGGAAAACTGCTCACGGATCTGCAGGCGGTAACCCGACGCCACTTCGCGCAGTTCAAAGGCGCGGCCATCGCAGGACTTGCGCAAAATCTCCAGCGCCTTTTTAAAGACCGGGGGCTCAGGGCGTTCGGCTTCTTCAAAGAGTTCGAACAGGCGCTCCAGGGATTGCGGCTTACCCGAGGCCAGGAGAAAGGCCTCCAGCAACGGAGCCAGTTCGCGGGGTTCAGTCAGATTCATCGATTCAGC
The DNA here is from genome assembly GCF_057808775.1 of Pseudomonas sp. FG86. Classification (NCBI taxonomy): domain Bacteria; kingdom Pseudomonadati; phylum Pseudomonadota; class Gammaproteobacteria; order Pseudomonadales; family Pseudomonadaceae; genus Pseudomonas; species Pseudomonas sp. FG86. The sequence goes on from NZ_JBMDIS010000009.1 coordinate 74,739, forward strand.
TCTTTATTCGGCTCGCGCCCGCACGTGGATAGCCGCAAAAGGCTCATTCTGGACCAACTCGACCAAGGACTCCTTGACCAGTTCGAGGATCGCCATAAAGGTCACCACCACCCCCAGGCGCCCCTCTTCGGCTGTGAACAGCTCGACAAACGGCACGAAGCCACCGCCCTTGAGGCGTTCGAGCACGTCGCTCATGCGTTCGCGGGTCGACAGGGCCTCGCGGCTGACCTGGTGGTGTTCAAACATATCGCCACGGCGCAGCACCTCGGCCATGGACATCAGTAACTCTTCCAGGCTCACGTCCGGCAGCAATTTGCGCGCTCGGGCCTCCGGGGCGTCGAGCTTGGGCACCAGCACATCGCGGCCCACGCGGCTGAGGCCGTCGATGCCTTCGGCGGCGGCCTTGAAGCGTTCGTACTCCTGCAAGCGGCGGATCAGTTCGGCACGCGGGTCGTCTTCTTCAGCCTCGACGGTTTCCGAACGCGGCAGCAGCATGCGCGACTTGATCTCGGCGAGCATGGCAGCCATCACCAGGTACTCGGCGGCCAACTCCAGGCGCACCGACTGCATCAGCTCGACATAGCCCATGTACTGGCGGGTGATTTCCGCCACCGGAATGTCGAGGATGTTGATGTTCTGCTTGCGGATCAGGTACAGCAGCAAGTCCAGCGGGCCTTCGAAGGCGTCAAGGAAGACTTCCAGGGCGTCCGGCGGGATGTACAGGTCCAGCGGCATTTCCATGACCGCCTGGCCGTACACCATGGCGAACGGCAGTTCCTGTTGGGCGCCGGCCTGGCTGTCGACGGTTTCCACGGCCGACATTCAGGCCTCGACCATAAACGGAGTCGGGTCACCGCAGCCGACACGCACCACTTCCGGCTCGCCGTCGGCCAGGTTGATCACGGTGGAGGCTTTGTTGCCGCCATAACCACCGTCAATGATCAGGTCGACGTGTTTTTCCAACAGGCGGCGCATTTCGTAGGGGTCGTATAGCGGCTCGGCTTCGCCGGGCAGGATCAACGACACGCTCATCAACGGCTCACCCAGCTCGGCCAGCAGGGCCAGGGCAATGGGATGTTCCGGCACGCGCAGGCCGATGGTGCGCTTCTTGGGGTGCAGCAGCAGGCGCGGCACTTCGCGGGTGGCGTTGAGGATAAAGGTGTAGGGCCCCGGCGTGTGGGCCTTGAGCAGGCGGAAGGTGCCGGTGTCGACCTTGGCGAACAGGCCCAATTGGGACAGGTCGCTGCAAATCAGTGCGAAGTTGTGGTTCTTGTCCAGGCCCCGCAGGCGCCGGACACGCTCGACCGCGTTCTTGTCGCCAATCTGGCAACCAATGGCGTAGGACGAATCCGTTGGATAGATCACCACGCCGCCGGCGCGGATGATCTCCACAGCCTGCTTGATCAGGCGCGCCTGGGGATTTTCCGGATGAATCTGGAAGAATTGACTCACGTGTTCTACCTGTTCAGACGGTGGCAGTAATGGGGTCATGCTTGAATCGCCCCCACAAGAGCGGCAAGTCTTCCGGGACGGGGCGATACTCGCCAATCTCGGACCAGCCGCCTGGGCCATGAAAGTCACTGCCGGCACTGACCAGCAGACCAAATTCGCGGGCAAGAATCGCCAGGCTGCCTACCTGTTCGGCGGGTTGATGCCCGTTGACCACTTCAATCGCGTGGCCGCCCGCACCAATATAGTCGCCAATCAGCTTGCGGCGCTTGCTGCGGGTGAAATCGTAATGCCAGGGATGTGCCAGGCTGACCCAGGCCCCGGAGGCCCGCAGGGTCTCGACGGTGTCTTCCAGGGTTGGCCAGTGTTGCTTGACGTCGCCCAACTTGCCGGCGCCCAGCCATTTGCGAAAAGCTTCGGCGCGATCCCTGACAAACCCTTCACGCACCATCCAGTCGGCAAAATGCGGACGGGCCGGCGCGTTGCCGCTGTCACCCAGTTCCTGCTGGATGGCCCGGGCGCCGTCGAGGGCGTTGGGCATGCCTTTAAGGCCGAGCTTGCGACTTATTTCTTCGGACCGCAGCCAACGGCCATCGTGCAATTGGGCGATGGCCTCGACCAGCGCCGGGGCTTTTTGATCGAAGCCATAGCCCAGCACATGAATGGTGGCGCCCCCCCAGGTGCAGGACAATTCCACGCCGTTGACCAGTTGCATGCCCAGGGCATGCGCCGTCTCGCGGGCTTCATCGAGGCCTTCGAGGGTGTCGTGGTCGGTCAACGATAGGACTCGCACGCCTTTTTCAAACGCACGCGCAACCAGTACCGCGGGCGCCAGGGCGCCGTCGGAGGCCGTGCTGTGGCAGTGCAAATCAACATTCACGGGGGAGTGTAACCTCAAGTCAGCTGGCGCTTTCGCTACCAAGGATGTTTGTTATTATGCCGCCACATCCAGCTTCTGGCTCTTACTGTGAAACAATTCATCGACTTCATCCCGCTGTTGCTGTTTTTCATCGTTTACAAACTCGACCCCAGGGTCATCGATCTCGCCGGCCATGAGCTGACCGTCGGAGGCATCTACAGCGCCACCGCGGTGCTGATCATCAGCTCCATCGTGGTCTACGGCGCCATCTTCATCTCCCAGCGCAAGCTGGAAAAAAGCCAATGGCTGACCCTGGTGGCGTGCCTGGTCTTCGGTAGCCTGACCCTGGCCTTCCACAGCGAAACCTTCCTTAAATGGAAAGCCCCGGTGGTGAACTGGCTGTTTGCCCTCGCATTCATCGGCAGCCACTTCATCGGGGATCGCCTGCTGATCAAGCGGATCATGGGCCATGCATTGACCCTGCCGGAGCCGGTCTGGACCCGCTTGAACGTGGCCTGGATCGTGTTTTTCCTGTTCTGCGGCGCCGCCAACCTGTTCGTGGCCTTTACCTTCCAGGACTACTGGGTCGACTTCAAAGTGTTCGGCAGCCTGGGCATGACCGTGCTGTTCCTGGTCGGTCAGGGCATCTACCTGTCGCGTCACCTGCATGACACCGAGCCCACCACGCCGAAAACCGAGGATTGACATGCTCTACGCCATCATTGCTACCGATGTTGCCAACTCGCTGGAAAAACGCCTGTCCGTGCGCCCGGCCCATGTCGAGCGCCTGAAAGTGCTGCAAGCCGAAGGCCGCATCGTGCTGGCCGGCCCGCACCCGGCCGTTGACAGCAACGACCCGGGCGACGCCGGTTTCACCGGCAGCCTGATCGTCGCCGAGTTCGCTTCCCTGGCCGACGCCCAGGCCTGGGCCAAGGCCGACCCCTATGTCGCAGCCGGCGTCTACGCCGACGTCGTGGTCAAACCGTTCAAGCAAGTCCTGCCTTGATTCGGGTCGCGCCGAACCCAATCGGTTCGGCGCACTCCTATTTGCTCATTATTCTCGGTAACCTGCCGACAACGTTCTGAATATTCGTGTGGAATCAGGAGTTCCGATGCGCTTACGTCAGTTGTGTCTGTTGGCAGTGTTAATGATCGGGGCTACGGCCCACGCTGAAGAAACCTCGAGCACCGGCAGTTCTACGCCCCTGTCCTTGAGTGCCGGCAGCCAGATCACCGAATTGCAGCAACGCTTGAAAGAAAGCGAACGACTGCGCGAAGAACTGAGCAAGCAACTGCAAACGGCCGATGCGGCCCGCGAAAGCGCTCAACTGAGTCGCTTGCGCCAAGAGAACCAACGCCTGGTCCAGCAACTCAAAGAAACAGAGGGTGGCGGCTTGACCCGATGGCTGACCGAGCAACAGCAATGGTTCGTCACCGGTGGGGCCGTCGCGCTGATCGCCTTGCTGTGCGGGATCTTCGCCAGCGGTGGACACCGTCGTCGTCGACAATGGCTAAATTGAGTGAGTCATGAGCGAGCTGCTACTGATAGATGATGACCAGGAGCTCTGTGAGCTGCTGACCAGTTGGTTGGGCCAGGAAGGCTTCCAGGTACGCGCCTGCCACGACGGCTTGAGCGCCCGCAAAGCATTGGCCGACAGCGCCCCAGCGGCGGTGGTGCTCGATGTGATGCTGCCCGACGGCAGCGGCCTGGAGCTGCTCAAGCAATTGCGCAACGACCACCCGGAGCTGCCGGTGTTGATGCTCTCGGCCCGGGGCGAACCGCTGGACCGTATCCTCGGCCTGGAACTGGGTGCCGACGATTACCTGGCCAAGCCCTGCGACCCCCGCGAATTGACTGCCCGCCTGCGCGCGGTATTGCGCCGCAGCCACCCGGCCGCCGTGTCGACCCAGCTTGAACTGGGCGACCTGTGCTTCAGCCCGGTGCGCGGCGTAGTCAGCATCGATGAACAGGAATTCACCCTCACCGTCTCCGAAAGCCGCCTGCTGGAAGCCTTGCTGCGCCAGCCCGGCGAACCGCTGGATAAGCAGGAACTGGCGCAGATCGCCCTCGGCCGCAAGCTGACCCTTTACGATCGCAGCCTGGACATGCATGTAAGCAACCTGCGCAAAAAGATCGGCCCGCACCCGGACGGACGGCCACGGATCGTGGCGCTGCGCAGTCGCGGTTACTACTACAGCCTCTAACCCCCCCCGCCCCTGTAGGAGCGAGCAAGCTCGCTCCTACAGGGTTTTGTCAGTTCGCGACAAAACCCTCTTTACCCAAGCTTTACCCACACCTGACCGCCGCTGACCTTGATCTCCGTAATCTACTCACATCCGGACTCACCGGAATAGAGACAGGAGAATCACCATGCGCAAGACCCTAATCGCTCTGATGTTCGCCGCCGCCCTGCCGACCGTTGCCATGGCCGCGATGCCCGAAGGTCCAGGCCCGATGGGCGGCCCTGAAGGCCACATGATGGGTGGCCCGGGCCACGGCGGTGAACACGGCCCGCGTGGCAAGGGTGGCCCATTCAGCCAGTTGGATTTGAGCAAGGAACAGCGCGAGCAGATCGGCAGGCTGATGGGTGACCAATGGCACGCTCGCAAAGACCTGGTCAAAAAGTACCTGGACAAACTCCCGGCCGCTGACCAGAAAGCCATGCAGGATGAAATCGCAGCCGGCAGACAGAAAACCCAGGCCGACATCCGTGCCGTGCTCAAGCCCGACCAGCAGAAAAAATTCGACGAAATCGTCAAGAAGCAAGAACAGCGCCGTGCCGAGTGGAAGGAATTCCAGGCCTGGAAGGCGCAACAGCCGCAAAAAGCGCAATAATGCGTTAGCGTCACTCCCCCAGCCCAGCGGCTCACGCCACTGGGCTTTTCCTGTTTGAGGGTTTCCTGTGCGTTCATTGTTCTGGCGCATCCTGGCCAGTTTCTGGCTGGCCATCGCCTTGGTTGCCGGGCTGTCGATCCTGCTTGGGCATATGCTCAACCAGGACGCCTGGATTCTCAGCCGCCATCCCGGCCTCAATAACCTGGCCGAAGAGTGGACCCAACTCTACGAAACCCAGGGCGAGGACGCCGCCCAAGACCTGCTGCAACAGCGCAAGCGCCAGTACCACATCGACGTGCAAGTGCTCAACGAAAGCGGCGAGCCCGTGGTGCGCGGCACCTTCCCGCGACGCGCCGCCGCCTTCGAGGCCCGGCAGAACGACAGCAAGGACGGCCACCTGCCCTGGCGGCGCCTGACCGCCGAGTACACCAGCGAAAAAACCGGTGACACCTACCTGCTGATCTACCGCATCCCCCACCCGGAGTTGGATGCCTGGCACCGTAACAGCCTGTTGTGGCCGTTGAGCGCACTGGCGATCGCGCTGGTGGTGCTCACGCTGTTCAGCCTGTTGGTGACACTGTCCATTACCCGCCCCTTAAGCCGCCTGCGCGGTGCGGTGCATGACCTCGGCCAGGCCACCTACCAGCAAAACAGCCTGGCGCAACTGGCCAACCGCCGCGATGAATTCGGCGTGCTCGCCACCGACTTCAACCGCATGGGCGCACGCCTGCAAAGCTTGATCGGCAGCCAGCGCCAATTGCTGCGCGACGTGTCTCACGAACTGCGCTCGCCCCTGGCCCGCTTGCGGATCGCCCTGGCGCTGGCTGAACGGGCCAGCCCTGAGGAACGGGAAAAGCTCTGGCCGCGCCTGACGCGTGAATGCGACCGCCTGGAAGCGCTGATCAGTGAGATTCTGGTGCTGGCCCGGGTCGATGCCGACAACGCCAGCGCCGAGGAGGTCGACCTTATCCCGCTGCTCAAGACCCTGCAAAAAGACGCCCAGCTCAGCGCACCGGACCAGGTGGTGCAACTGACGGCTGACGCCGACCTGCATCTCAAAGGCTGGCCGACCATGATCGAACGCGCGGTGGATAACCTGCTGCGCAATGCCCAGCGCTTCAACCCACAGGGACTGCCCATCGAGTTGCAGGCCCAACACCAGGGCGAACGCATTCTGATCAGCGTGCGTGACCATGGCCCAGGCGTCGATGCCGAACACCTGAGCCAGTTGGGCGAACCGTTCTACCGCGCGCCCGGCCAGACTGCGCAGGGCCATGGCCTGGGCCTGGCCATTGCCCGTCGCGCCGCTGAACGCCACGGCGGCAGCCTGATCCTGGCCAATCACCCCGACGGTGGTTTTATCGCCAGCATTGACCTGCCGCTGGAGCCGGGAGTTGTCACACCGATGTGAGGATCTTCTATAGTGGCCCTTCTCTTACGGAGGGCCTTTGATGACTGACCTGCTGACTCCCATCCAAGCCGCACTCGATCTGCCGCAAACCCCGCTGCCCCTGACCGAGGCCGGCGCCCTGCCCTCGACCTTCGCCGTGACCGACCTGGCCAGCGCCAGCATCGGTGCCGCCGGCCAGGCCGTCGCCCAACTGATCCAGCAACAGACCGGGCGCCTGCCCAGTGTGAGCGTGGACCGACGCCTGGCCTCCTTCTGGTTCTCTTCCTCGATTCGCCCGGTGGGCTGGCAAGTGCCGCCACTGTGGGACCCGGTGGCCGGCGACTATGCCAGCGCCGATGGCTGGATTCGCTTGCACACCAACGCGCCCCATCACCGTGCCGCCGCCGAACGCATACTGGGCAAGGTCGCTGACCGCACCGAAATGGCGAGCAAGGTCGCCGCGTGGAACGCCGCCGAACTGGAACAGGCGATTGTCGAGGCTGGCGGTTGTGCGGCGCAGATGCGCACCCGTCAAGCCTGGCAAACCCATCCGCAGGGGATGGCGGTGAATGCCGAGCAGTTGGTGCAGCGCCAGACCTTCGCAAGCCCCCACGCCAGCCCCTGGCTCGGCTCGGTAGCGCGCCCGCTGGGCGGGATCAAGGTGCTGGACCTGACCCGCGTCCTCGCGGGCCCCGTGGCCAGTCGTTTTCTCGCGGGCCTGGGCGCCGATGTGCTGCGCATCGACTCACCCACGTGGAACGAACCCGGCGTGGTGCCGGAAATGACCCTGGGTAAACGCTGTACACGCCTCGACCTGAAAAGCCTCGAAGGCCGGCAGGTGTTCGAAAACCTGCTCAAACAAGCCGACATCCTGATCCACGGCTACCGTGCCGATGCCTTGGAGCAACTGGGTTACACCGCTGTTGAGCTGCAAACCATCGCGCCCGGCCTGATCGATGTGAGCCTCAACGCCTACGGCTGGAGCGGCCCATGGCGCAATCGTCGCGGTTTCGACAGCCTGGTCCAGATGAGCAGCGGCATTGCCGAGGCGGGCATGGCCTGGAAACAGGCGGATAAACCAGTGCCGCTGCCGTTGCAGGCGCTGGACCATGCCACCGGGTATTTGATGGCGGCCAGTGCGATCCAGGCGTTGCGCGAGCGCTTGAGCACGGGCCATGGCGGTTCGGCGCGGTTATCGTTGGCGCGGACAGCGAAGTTGCTGGTCGATGCGGGACAGGTGCCAGAGCAGCCGGCGTTGCGAGCCGAAGAACCGGACGATCAGGGTCAGGTGGTGGAACAAACAGCCTGGGGTCAGGCCCACCGTTTGCTGGCGCCACTGAGCATCAGCGGCACGCCGTTGCAGTGGGATTTGCCGGCTGGGGAACTGGGTTCACGCCGGCCTCGGTGGTGACTTGAAGATCGCCATCGGGCAAGCCCCCTCCCACGTTCGAGCCTCAGTCATCCTGTGGGAGGGGGCTTGCCCCCGATGAGGCCAGCACAGCCACTATCAATCCCCCGACCCAGCGATGTCCGCAAATGCCGCGCCGCTAGAAACCCACCATGGCCGCCCTGTCATCGGGCGGCTGTACGCCAGCCTCACAACGACAACACCCCGCTATACAGCCCGTACGCCGCCAACCCCGCACCGGCGATCACGCAGCCGAAAATGCCTTTTTCCACATGGCTGAACAAGGGCTGGCCCTGCTCACGCTTGGCCAGCGCGAACAGAATCACCCCAGGGGCATACAGCAACGCCGAGAGCAGCAGGTATTTCAAGCCCCCGGCGTAGAGCAGCCACACGGCATAGCCCAAAGCGATCAAGCCAATCAGCAGGTCCTTGATGCGATGGTGAGGGGCGCCTTCATAGGTTTCGCCGCGCCCGCTCAATAGCACCGCGTAGGCCGCAGACCACAGGTAAGGCACCAGGATCATCGACGAGGCCAGGTAAATCAGGGTGGTGTAGGTGCTGTGGGAAAACAGCGTAATCACCAAGAACAACTGGATCATCACATTGGTCAGCCACAGCGCATTGACCGGCACCTGGTTGGCGTTTTCCTTTTTCAGGAAGGCCGGCATGGTCTTGTCATGGGCAGTGGCGTAGAGGATTTCCGCACAGAGCAACGCCCATGACAGCAACGCGCCCACCAGCGATACCGCCAGGCCGATGCTGATCAGCAATGCGCCCCAGGGGCCGACAATATGCTCCAGCACGCCGGCCAGGGATGGGTTCTGCAATTGCGCCAGTTCCGGCTGGCTCATGATGCCCAGGGACAGCAGGTTCACCAGCACCAGCAGCGCCAGCACGCCAAGAAACCCGATCACGGTCGCGCGGCCCACGTCCGAGCGTTTCTCCGCCCGCGCCGAATACACGCTGGCGCCTTCGATGCCGATAAACACGAACACCGTCACCAGCATCATGTTGCGCACCTGGTCCACCACGCTGCCGAATTGCGGGTTGCCCAGGCCCCAGATATCACGGGTGAAAATATCCGCCTTGAATGCCACGGCAGCGATCACGATAAACAGCAGCAGCGGCACGATCTTCGCCACGGTGGTGATCTGGTTGATGAACGCTGCCTCCTTGATCCCACGCAGTACCAGGAAATGCACAGCCCATAGCAGCACCGACGCGCAACCGATGGCCACCGGCGTGTTGCCCTCTCCGAACACCGGAAAAAAGTAACCGAGGGTGCTGAACAGCAACACGAAGTAGCCGACGTTGCCCATCCACGCACTGATCCAGTACCCCCAGGCGGACGAGAACCCCATGTAGTCGCCGAAACCGGCCTTGGCATAGGCATACACCCCGGAATCCAATCCCGGTTTGCGATTGGCCAGGGTCTGGAACACGAACGCCAGGGTCAACATGCCCACGGCGGTGATGCCCCAGCCGATCAATATCGCGCCCACTTCTGCGCGGGCGGCCATGTTCTGTGGCAGGGAGAAGATCCCGCCCCCCACCATCGACCCCACCACCAGGGCAATCAGGGCACCCAGCCGAAGTTTTTGGACCGGTTGAGACATGCAGACTCCTGAATCAATAACGTTTGAGCTGACAACCGTGCACTCAACTAATTAACTCAGCGAGTGTAGCGTTTATTAAAGACCGCGATAAAACTGCCACGCTCATAACTCAAGGGCATGACAGTTTTCATAGTTTAGGCTTATTTAGAATTTAAATACGACGAATACTTTGTCGCCTCCAAGCTACTTATTGTCGCCTTTTGGAAAAGTTTGCACATTCAGCAAAAAGGACTAGCTTCAAACGTCCACACGTTGCACTAAAAGATTGACCACACCGCACAGATCGCTCTGGAAAGCGCCTTTGCGAAGAAAAGTACTGCCCTCGGCTTTTCAGCCTAAGTCATTAATTCACAATGGAATGTGCCAATGATGTGATCTGAGTCAGCTGTTTGAATAGCGCACGGAATTATTCTGTGGTCTCTCTTCTCCTGCATTGGAGTTATGCAATGTCTGAATCTGCCGGAAAACTTCGACTCGGTGCACTGGTTGCACTTGTCGTGGGCTCAATGATTGGCGGCGGGATCTTCTCCCTGCCGCAAAACATGGCGGCCAGTGCCGATGTTGGCGCTGTCCTGATTGGTTGGGTCATCACGGCCGTGGGTATGTTGACCCTCGCCTTCGTGTTTCAGACCCTGGCCAACCGCAAACCCGACCTCGACGGCGGCGTATATGCCTACGCCAAGGCCGGGTTTGGCGACTACATGGGGTTCTCGTCCGCCTGGGGGTACTGGATCAGCGCCTGGCTGGGCAACGTCGGCTACTTCGTGCTGCTGTTCAGCACCCTCGGTTACTTCTTCCCGATCTTTGGCGAGGGCAACACCCCAGCCGCGGTGATCGGCGCCTCGATCCTGCTGTGGGCCGTGCATTTCCTGGTACTGCGCGGGATCAAGGAGGCAGCGTTCATCAACCTGGTGACCACCGTCGCCAAGGTCGTGCCGCTGGTGCTGTTCGTGCTGATTGCTGTGTTCGCGTTCAAGCTGGACATCTTCACCGCTGACATCTGGGGCCTGAAAAACCCGGACCTGGGCAGCGTCATGAACCAGGTGCGCAACATGATGCTGGTCACCGTGTGGGTGTTCATCGGCATCGAAGGCGCGAGCATCTTCTCGGCGCGTGCCGAAAAACGTTCGGATGTGGGCAAGGCCACCGTGATCGGCTTTATCACCGTGCTGCTGTTCCTGATGCTGGTGAACGTGCTGTCCCTCGGGATCATGACCCAACCGGAACTTGCCAAGTTGCAGAACCCATCGATGGCTGCCGTGCTGGAGCATGTCGTGGGCCACTGGGGCGCCGTGTTGATCAGTGTCGGCCTGGTTATCTCGCTGCTCGGTGCGTTGCTGTCGTGGGTGCTGCTGTGTGCGGAGATCATGTTCGCCGCCGCCAAGGACCACACCATGCCGGAGTTTTTGCGCCGCGAAAACGCCAACCATGTGCCGGCCAACGCCCTGTGGCTGACCAACGCGCTGGTCCAGGTATTCCTGGTGATCACGCTGTTTTCCGCCAGCACCTACCTGTCGCTGATCTACCTCGCCACCTCGATGATCCTGGTGCCTTACCTGTGGTCCGCTGCCTATGCGCTGCTGCTGGCGGTACGTGGCGAGACTTACGAAAACGCCGCGGGCGAACGCAGGAAAGACCTGGTCATCGGCGCGATCGCGCTGATCTATGCGGTCTGGCTGCTGTATGCCGGCGGCACCAAATACCTGCTGCTCTCCGCCCTGCTCTATGCCCCCGGCGCGATCCTGTTCGCCAAGGCCAAGCATGAACTGGGCAAACCGATTTTCACCAACGTCGAGAAGCTGATTTTCGTCGCAGTGGTCATTGGCGCCCTGGTGGCCGCCTATGGGCTCTACGCCGGCTTCCTGACTATGTAATTGTTGCTCACTGGAGGATCTGTAATGACCACGGAAAAAGTGAAGTACGGCGTACATTCCGAAGCCGGCAAACTGCGCAAAGTCATGGTGTGCTCCCCAGGTTTGGCCCACCAGCGGCTGACCCCCAACAACTGTGATGAATTGCTGTTCGATGACGTGTTGTGGGTGGCCCAGGCCAAGCGCGACCATTTCGATTTCGTCACCAAGATGCGCGAGCGGGACATTGATGTGCTGGAAATGCACAACCTGCTGACCGATATCGTTGCCAACCCCGAAGCCCTGGACTGGATCCTGGAGCGCAAGATCACCTCCAACACTGTCGGTCTGGGCCTGGTCGATGAAGTCGGTTCCTGGCTGCGTAGCCTGGAGCCACGCAAGATCGCCGAGTTCCTGATTGGTGGCGTGTCGGCCGATGACCTGCCGAGCAGCTTCGGTGGCAAAACCATCGAGATGTTCCGCGACTTCCTCGGCCACGCCAGCTTCATTCTGCCGCCGCTGCCCAACACCCAGTTCACCCGCGACACCACTTGCTGGATCTACGGCGGCGTGACGCTCAACCCGATGTACTGGCCGGCGCGACGTCAGGAAACCCTGCTGGCCAGCGCCATCTACAAATTCCACCCCGAGTTCACCAACGCCGACTTCCAAATCTGGTATGGCGACCCCGACCAGGAACACGGTGCCGCCACGCTGGAAGGTGGCGACGTCATGCCGATTGGCAATGGCGTGGTGTTGATCGGCATGGGCGAGCGCTCGTCCCACCAGGCCATCGGCCAGTTGGCGCGCAACCTGTTCAAGAACAAAGCCGTGGAACGGGTGATCGTTGCCGGCCTGCCAAAATCCCGCGCGGCGATGCACTTGGACACCGTGTTCAGTTTCTGCGACCGCGACCTGGTCACCATCTTCCCCGAAGTGGTCAGCCAGATCGTGCCCTTCACCCTGCGCCCTGACGAGAGCAAGCCACACGGCATCGATATTCAACGGGAGAAAACCAACTTCCTCGAAACCGTGGCCGCAGCACTCAACCTCAAGGCCCTGCGGGTCGTCGAAACCGGTGGCAACAGCTTCGCTGCCGAGCGCGAGCAGTGGGACGACGGCAACAACGTGGTCGCCGTGGAACCGGGCGTGGTGATCGGCTACGACCGCAATACCTACACCAACACCCTGCTGCGCAAGGCCGGCGTGGAAGTCATCACCATCAGCGCCGGTGAACTCGGCCGGGGCCGTGGCGGCGGCCATTGCATGACCTGCCCGATCATCCGCGACCCTATCGACTACTAACTTTCAAACCTTGGCCGCCGCTCATAAGGCGTCGGCCCAGGGGATAACCTGAACAGAAGGAGATCCACCATGGCTTTCAATATGCGCAACCGCAGCCTGCTGTCGCTGATGCACCACACCACCCGCGAACTGCATTACCTGCTGGACCTGTCCCGCGACCTCAAGCGCGCCAAATACACCGGCACCGAGCGTCCACACCTGCAAGGCAAGAACATCGCGCTGATCTTTGAAAAAACCTCGACCCGTACCCGCTGCGCGTTCGAAGTGGCAGCCCACGACCAGGGCGCTCACGTCACCTATATCGACCCGGTGTCGTCGCAGATCGGCCACAAAGAAAGCATGAAAGACACCGCCCGCGTGCTCGGCCGCATGTTCGATGCCATTGAATACCGTGGCTTCGAGCAGGAAATCGTCGAAGAGCTGGCCAAGTTTGCCGGCGTGCCGGTGTTCAACGGCCTGACCGCTGAATTCCACCCGACCCAGATGATCGCCGACACCCTGACCATGCGCGAACACAGCGACAAGCCGCTGCATGACATCAGCTACGCCTACCTGGGTGACGCACGCTACAACATGGGCAATTCGCTGCTGATGATCGGCGCCAAGCTGGGCATGGACGTGCGCATCGGCGCGCCAAAAGCCCTGTGGCCCCATGAAGATTTCATCAAGCAGTGCCAGGCCTTTGCCGAAGAAAGCGGCGCGCGTATCACCATCACCGAAGACCCAAAAGAAGCGGTCAAAGGCGTGGACTTTATCCACACCGATATCTGGGTCTCCATGGGTGAGCCGGTGGAGGCGTGGGACGAACGTATCGAGCAGCTGCTGCCGTACCAGGTCAACACCAAGATGATGAAAGCCTCGGGCAACCCGCGCGTGAAGTTCATGCACTGCCTGCCGGCGTTCCATAACAGCGAGACCAAGGTCGGCAAGGACATCGCCGCGCGTTATCCGAACCTGGCCAATGGTGTGGAAGTGACTGAAGAAGTGTTCGAGTCGCCGGCCAACATTGCCTTTGAGCAGGCGGAAAACCGCATGCACACCATCAAGGCGATCCTGGTGTCGGCGCTGGCGGATATCTGATTTCGACACAGCCCCTACTGTAGGAACACGGTCAAAATGTGGGAGGGGGCTTGCCCCCGATAGCGGTGTATCAGTTGACACAAGTATTGAATGTTAGCCCGCCAGCGGGAGCAAGCTCCCTTCCACAACTTAGTCCTGTGTTCACAAGCTGAACTCTAGAAGGATTGCATTATGCGTATCGTCGTAGCCCTGGGCGGTAACGCCCTGCTCCGCCGTGGTGAACCCATGACAGCGGACAACCAACGCATCAATATCCGAATCGCTACCGAACAGATCGCCAAGATCCACCCCGGCAACGAGCTGGTCATCGCCCACGGCAATGGCCCGCAGGTCGGCCTGCTGTCGTTGCAGGCTGCGGCCTACACCAGCGTATCGCCCTACCCGCTGGACGTGCTCGGTGCGGAAACCGAAGGCATGATCGGCTACATCATCGAACAGGAACTGGGCAACCTGCTGGACTTCGAAGTGCCCTTCGCCACCCTGCTCACCCAGGTCGAAGTGGACGCCAACGACCCGGCCTTCCAGCACCCCAGCAAGCCCATAGGCCCGGTGTACTCCAAGGCCGAAGCCGAGCAACTGGCCGCTGAAAAAGGCTGGGCGATCGCCCCGGATGGCGATAAATACCGCCGCGTCGTGGCCAGCCCGCGGCCGAAACGCATCTTTGAAATTCGCCCGATCCAATGGCTGCTGGAAAAGGGCAGCATCGTGATCTGCGCCGGCGGCGGCGGTATTCCAACGATGTATGGCGAAGACGGCAAGCTCAAGGGTATTGAAGCGGTCATCGACAAAGACCTGTGCTCATCGCTGCTGGCATCGCAACTGGAAGCCGATTTGCTGGTGATCGCCACCGACGTCAACGCGGCGTATATCGACTTTGGCAAACCGACCCAGAAGGCTATCGGCCAGGCCCACCCGGATGAAATGGAAAGACTCGGTTTCGCCGCCGGCTCCATGGGGCCCAAGGTGCAAGCAGCCTGCGAGTTCGCCCGCCAGACTGGCAAAACCGCAGTGATCGGTTCACTCTCCGACATCGAAGCCATCGTCCAGGGCAGTGCCGGCACACGCATCAGCACGGCAACACCTGGCATCACCTATCTGTGAAGTAGAGGAGATACGCCTATGGCCACCTTTGAACCCGGTCACTTGCACGTTGAACGTCACGCGCTGAATACCCAGGACTACAGCTACAACCTGTGTATTGACTACGAAATCAGCCAGGACCCAAAGGAAGGCAAGGGCATGCTGTTCAAGCTGCACGGCTCGGTGCAGGGCAAGGACCTCAAGGAAGAGTTCTTCCTGCCCAAGGACCAGGCCTTCGACTTTGCGCGGCATGCGATGAACATCGCGCAGAAATACGGCATGCCGAAGATCGCCGTGTTGAATGGATCGATGCACAAACAGTACGACCAGATGTTCGAGGATGTACGGCATCAACTGGATGTTAAATCCGGCGACCCGATCAAGCCTGAACACTTGGAATAACCCGGTTGCACTGACACAACACTGCTCAAAATGTGGGAGGGGGCTTGCTCCCGATGGCGGTGGACCAGCTGACTGACACACCGCCATCGGGAGCATGTTGAATCGTCGCACCGCCCCTCCCATATTTTGATCTCCATCCGCGCCAAGGCATACTTGCCGCCTCTCGCTCCCCAGAATTGTTAGCGCCCCATGCGTATCCACGTCAGCTTCATCGACCGCGTCGGCATCACCCAGGAAGTCCTGGCCTTGCTCGGTGGGCGCAATCTCAACCTGGATGCCGTGGAAATGGTGCCGCCCAACGTCTACATCGACGCGCCGACCCTGAGTGCCGAAGTCCTTGAAGAGTTGCGCGATGCGCTGTTCAGCGTGCACGGCGTCCAGTCGGTCACCGTGGTCGACATCCTCCCCGGCCAACGTCGCCACCTGCAACTCGACGCCCTGCTGGCGGCCATGACCGACCCGGTACTGGCCCTGGACAGCGCCGGCACGATCCTGCTGGCCAACCCGGCGTTGATCGCCCTGTATGGCCGCGAGCCGGCCGGGGAAAGCATTGCCGAGCTGTTCAATGACCCCGCGTTGCTGGACACCTTGCTGGAACAGGGCTTTCGTTTGCCGTTGCGCGAAATCAACGTCAACGGCCAGACCCTGTTGCTGGATGCCACCCCGATCACCGATGCCGGCGCCCTGCTCACGCTCTATCAGCCCAACCGCATCGGCGAGCAATTGTCTGCGCTGCACCACGACCATGCCGAAGGCTTCGATGCACTGTTGGGCGAGTCCCCGGTGATCCGCACCCTCAAGGCGCGCGCGCAGCGGGTGGCCGCGCTGGATGCACCGCTGTTGATCCAGGGCGAGACCGGTACCGGCAAGGAACTGGTGGCACGCGCCTGCCATGCCATCAGTGCGCGGTACAGCGCACCGTTCCTGGCGCTGAACTGCGCGGCGCTGCCGGAGAACCTCGCCGAAAGCGAACTGTTCGGTTATGCCCCCGGTGCGTTTACCGGCGCCCAGCGCGGTGGCAAGCCGGGGCTGATGGAGCTGGCCAACCAGGGCACGGTGTTCCTGGATGAGATCGGTGAGATGTCGCCGTACCTGCAGGCCAAGTTGCTGCGCTTTCTCAACGACGGCAGCTTTCGCCGGGTCGGCGGTGATCGCGAAGTGAAGGTCAATGTGCGCATCCTCAGCGCGACCCACCGCGACCTGGAAAAGATGGTCAGCGAGGGGACTTTTCGCGAAGACCTGTTCTATCGGCTCAACGTGCTCAACGTCGAAGTGCCGCCCCTGCGCGAGCGCGGCCAGGACATCCTGCTGCTGGCGCGCTACTTCATGCAGCAGGCCTGTGCCCAGATCCAGCGACCGGTGTGCCGCCTGGCGCCCGGCACGTATCCGGCGCTGCTCGGCAACCGCTGGCCGGGCAATGTGCGGCAGTTGCAGAACGTGATCTTCCGCGCAGCTGCCATCTGCGAAAGCAGCCTGGTGGACATTGGTGACCTGGATATCGCCGGCACCTCGGTCGCCCGCCAAAGCGATGGCGAGGTCGACAGCCTGGAACAGGCTATGGACGATTTCGAGCGCAACCTGCTGGAGAAGCTCTACACCAGCTACCCCTCGACCCGTCAACTGGCGAGCCGCCTGCAAACCTCCCACACCGCTATCGCCCATCGCCTGCGCAAGTACGGCATCCCGAACAAGCCCTGAGCCGGGCTCTGCCCACTGCAGGCGCAAGCTTGCTGGCGAAAGCCCCAAGGGTGCTGCGTTCATCCAGGCTGCTTGCGTCATCGTTGACGATCTTCGCGAGCAAGCTCGCGCCTACAGGGTCGCGTTTCAAAAAAGGGTCTGAGAACGACATCCACTGTACTGAAAGCGCTACAGTGGAACGATATCGCTACAACCCTGTTTTTTACGCGCCATGCAAGGCTTTGATCCACATAGGCTTTTTTTAGACGGCCGGACTGTAGCGAAATCGCTACAGGCAAAACGCATAACGTCATAACCAATTTTATTAACTTATTGATTTTTAACGATTTAATAACGTTGGCCGCAATATTGCTAAGCAACTCCCCATTATTCCAATCCCGTCCACCAGACGAATCTGGCCCCGAGGAGTTTCCATGAGCGAGTTGCGTTTCACTGAAGATCACGAATGGCTGCGCGCCGAAGCTGACGGCAGCGTCACCGTGGGTATCACCGCTTTCGCGCAGGACGCGCTGGGTGATGTGGTTTTCGTGCAACTGCCAGAGTTGCAGGCCTACGCCAAGGGCGCCGAAGCGTCCACCGTTGAGTCGGTCAAGGCCGCCAGCGGCGTATACATGCCATTGGACGGTGAAGTGCTGGAAGTGAACGACAAGCTCGACGGCAGCCCGGAACTGGTCAACGAAGACCCGATGGGCGAAGGCTGGTTCTTCCGCTTTAAACCGGCCGATGCCGAGGCTATCGCTAAACTGTTGGATCAGGACGCGTACGACCGTCTGATCAAAGCCAACGCCGAAGCCTGAGGAGCGCGCCATGAGTATCAACCTGAGCACCGCCAACGAATTCATCGCCCGCCATATCGGCCCGCGCCAGGACGATGAGCAGCAGATGCTCGCCAGCCTGGGTTTTGACTCCCAGGAAGCCTTGAGCGCCAGCGTGATCCCGGAAAGCATCAAGGGCACCAGCGTGCTTGGCTTGGAAGACGGCCTGAGCGAAGCCGAGGCACTGGCCAGGATCAAGGCGATCGCAGGCAAGAACCAACTGTTCAAGACCTATATCGGCCAGGGCTACTACAACTGCCATACGCCGTCGCCGATCCTGCGCAACCTCCTGGAAAACCCGGCCTGGTACACCGCCTACACCCCGTACCAGCCAGAAATCTCCCAAGGCCGCCTGGAAGCGCTGCTGAACTTCCAGACCCTGATCAGCGACCTCACCGGCCTGCCGATCGCCAACGCCTCCTTGCTCGACGAAGCCACCGCGGCCGCCGAAGCGATGACCTTCTGCAAGCGCCTGAGCAAGAACAAAGGCAGCAATGCCTTCTTTGCCTCGATCCACAGCCACCCGCAAACCCTCGATGTGCTGCGCACCCGTGCCGAGCCATTGGGCATCGATGTGGTGGTGGGCGATGAGCGCGAACTGACCGACGTCAGCCCGTTCTTCGGGGCACTGCTGCAATACCCGGCCAGCAACGGTGACGTGTTCGACTACCGTGAACTGGCTGAACGCTTCCATGCCGCCCATGCGCTGGTGGCGGTAGCCGCCGACCTGCTGGCCCTGACCCTGCTGACCCCACCGGGTGAGTTCGGCGCCGACGTGGCCATTGGCAGCGCGCAACGCTTCGGCGTGCCGCTGGGCTTCGGTGGCCCGCACGCAGCGTACTTCTCCACCAGGGATGCGTTCAAGCGCGATATGCCGGGGCGTCTGGTCGGTGTATCAGTCGACCGCTTCGGCAAGCCGGCCCTGCGCCTGGCCATGCAGACCCGCGAGCAACATATCCGCCGCGAGAAAGCCACCAGCAACATCTGCACCGCCCAAGTGCTGCTGGCCAACATCGCCAGCATGTACGCCGTGTACCACGGCCCTAAAGGCCTGACCCAGATCGCCCAGCGCATTCACCACCTGACCGCGATCCTGGCCAAGGGCTTGACCACCTTGGGCCTTCAGGTTGAACAAGCCACCTTCTTCGACACGCTGACACTGGCCACCGGCACTCACACCGCCGCGCTGCACGACAAAGCCCGCGCCCAACGTATCAACCTGCGGGTCGTGGACGCTGCGCGACTGGGCCTGTCGCTGGATGAAACCACCACCCAGGCCGATATCGAGACCCTGTGGAGCGTATTGGCCGACGGTAAGGCCCTGCCGGACTTCGCCGCCCTGGCGGCCAGCGTCGACAGCACCCTGCCCGCCGCGCTGCTGCGCCAGTCGCCGATCCTCAGCCACCCGGTATTCAACCGTTATCACTCGGAAACCGAGCTGATGCGCTACCTGCGCAAGCTGGCCGACAAGGACCTGGCACTGGACCGCACCATGATCCCGCTGGGCTCATGCACCATGAAGCTCAACGCCGCCAGCGAAATGATCCCGGTGACCTGGGCTGAATTCGGTGCCCTGCACCCCTTCGCCCCAGCCGAGCAAAGCGCCGGCTACCTGCAATTGACCTCTGACCTGGAAGCCATGCTCTGCGCGGCCACCGGGTACGACGCGATCTCCCTGCAACCGAACGCCGGTTCCCAGGGTGAGTACGCCGGTCTGTTGGCCATTCGCGCCTATCACCAGAGCCGTGGCGAAGCCCGTCGCGACATCTGCCTGATCCCATCGTCGGCACACGGCACCAACCCGGCCACCGCCAACATGGCCGGTATGCGCGTGGTCGTCACCGCCTGCGATGCCCGGGGCAACGTGGATATCGAAGACCTGCGTGCCAAGGCCATCGAGCACCGCGAACACCTCGCCGCGCTGATGATCACCTACCCGTCCACCCACGGTGTGTTCGAGGAAGGCATCCGCGAAATCTGCGGGATCGTCCACGACAACGGCGGCCAGGTGTACATCGACGGCGCGAACATGAACGCCATGGTCGGCCTGTGCGCACCGGGCAAGTTTGGTGGCGACGTGTCCCACCTGAACCTGCACAAGACCTTCTGCATCCCCCACGGCGGTGGCGGCCCGGGCGTCGGCCCGATTGGCGTCAAATCGCACCTCACGCCATTCCTGCCGGGCCACGCGGCCATGGCGCGCAAGGAAGGCGCGGTGTGCGCAGCGCCGTTTGGCAGCGCAAGCATCCTGCCGATTACCTGGATGTACATCAGCATGATGGGCGGTGCGGGCCTCAAGCGTGCGTCGCAACTGGCGATCCTGAATGCCAACTACATCTCCCGTCGCCTGGAAGAGCACTACCCCGTGCTGTACACCGGCAGCAACGGCCTGGTAGCGCATGAATGCATCCTGGACTTGCGCCCGCTGAAAGACAGCAGCGGCATCAGCGTGGATGACGTGGCCAAGCGCCTGATCGACTTCGGTTTCCATGCACCGACCATGTCGTTCCCGGTCGCCGGCACCTTGATGATCGAGCCCACCGAAAGTGAATCCAAGGAAGAACTGGACCGCTTCTGCGACGCGATGATCGCCATCCGCGAAGAAATCCGCGCGGTGGAAAACGGCACCCTGGACAAGGACGACAACCCACTGAAAAACGCCCCGCACACCGCGGCGGAACTGGTGGGCGAATGGAGCCACC
Source organism: Pseudomonas sp. FG86 (assembly GCF_057808775.1). Taxonomy (NCBI): domain Bacteria; kingdom Pseudomonadati; phylum Pseudomonadota; class Gammaproteobacteria; order Pseudomonadales; family Pseudomonadaceae; genus Pseudomonas; species Pseudomonas sp. FG86. Next base: position 95,229 of record NZ_JBMDIS010000009.1, read on the forward strand.
CATACAGCCGAGAACAGGCGGTGTACCCGGTGGCTTCGTTGATCGAAGGCAAATACTGGCCACCGGTTGGCCGGGTCGACAACGTGTTTGGCGATCGCAACCTCGTATGCGCCTGCCCTTCGATCGAGAGCTACGCGTAATCAAATGTGGGAGGGGCGGTGCGACGATTCGACTTGCCCCCGATGGCAGAGTGTCAGTTGATAGATCGGGTGACTGACACACCCTCATCGGGGGCAAGTCGAATCGTCGCACCGCCCCTCCCACACTTGACCGCGTATGACCTCAAGAACAATAAGAAACCGGAGAACAACTCATGTCGTTAAGCGTGTTCGACCTGTTCAAGATTGGCATCGGCCCCTCCAGCTCCCACACCGTCGGCCCTATGCGCGCGGCCGCTCGATTCGTCGAGGGCCTCAAGCGGGACAACCTGCTGAGCGCCACCGCCGGCATCAAGGTGGAACTCTATGGCTCCCTCGGCGCCACCGGTAAAGGCCACGGCAGCGACAAGGCCGTGCTGCTGGGCCTGGAAGGCGAACACCCGGACACCGTGAACACCGAAACCGTGGCCGCACGCCTGGCGCAGATGCGCAGCGACGGTCGCTTGAACCTGCTCGGCGAACACAGCATTGCGTTCAACGAGAAAGAACACCTGGCAATGATTCGCAAACCCCTGGCCTACCACCCCAACGGCATGATCTTTCGGGCCTTTGACGCCGCGGGTATCCAGATTCGCAGCCGCGAGTACTACTCGGTCGGCGGCGGGTTCGTGGTGGATGAAGACGCCGCCGGCGCCGACCGGATCGTCGAAGACACCACCCCCCTGACCTTCCCCTTCAAGCACGCCAAGGACTTGCTTGGCCATTGCGCCACCTACGGGCTGTCCATCAGCCAGGTGATGCTGACCAACGAAAGTGCCTGGCGCCCTGAAGCAGAAACCCGCGCCGGCTTGCTGAAGATCTGGCAAGTGATGCAGGACTGTGTGAGCGCTGGTTGTCGCAACGAAGGCATCTTGCCGGGCGGCTTGAAGGTCAAGCGCCGCGCCGCTGCCCTGCATCGCCAACTGTGCAAGAACCCCGAATCGGCCCTGCGCGACCCGCTGTCGGTACTCGACTGGGTCAACCTGTACGCCCTGGCGGTCAACGAAGAAAACGCCAACGGCGGCCGCGTGGTCACGGCGCCCACCAATGGTGCTGCCGGGATCGTGCCGGCAGTGCTGCATTACTACATGCGCTTTATCCCGGGCGCGAATGAAGACGGCGTGGTGCGCTTCCTGCTCACCGCCGCCGCCATCGGCATTTTGTACAAGGAAAACGCGTCGATCTCCGGGGCCGAAGTTGGCTGCCAGGGCGAAGTCGGCGTGGCGTGCTCCATGGCGGCCGGCGCACTGTGCGAAGTGTTGGGCGGCAGCGTTTCCCAAGTGGAAAACGCCGCCGAGATCGGCATGGAACACAACCTCGGCCTGACCTGCGACCCGATTGGCGGCCTGGTACAGGTACCGTGTATCGAGCGCAATGCCATGGGTTCGGTCAAGGCGATCAATGCCGTGCGCATGGCCCTGCGCGGCGATGGGCAGCACTTTGTGTCCCTCGACAAGGTCATCCGCACCATGCGCCAGACCGGCGCCGACATGAAAAGCAAATACAAGGAAACCGCCCGTGGCGGTTTGGCGGTCAACATTATCGAGTGCTGACGCCCAACTGCGCGCCAGTACGTTTTTCAGGAGCTGAATATGTCCACCGAAACCCTGTTGAAAACCCCATTGCACGCCCTGCATATCGAGCTGGGCGCGCGCATGGTGCCTTTCGCCGGCTATGACATGCCGGTGCAATACCCACTGGGCGTGATGAAGGAACACCTGCACACCCGTGAACAGGCCGGGTTGTTCGACGTGTCCCACATGGGCCAGATCCGCCTCACCGGCGCCAATGCCGCCAAGGCCCTGGAAACCCTGGTACCGGTCGACATCATTGACCTGCCGGTGGGCATGCAACGCTATGCCATGTTCACCAATGACCAGGGCGGCATCCTCGATGACCTGATGGTCGCCAACCTGGGTAACGACGAGCTGTTCCTGGTGGTCAACGCCGCCTGCAAGGACCAGGACCTGGCGCACCTGCGTGCGCGGATCGGCGACCAATGCAGCATTGAGCCGCTGTTCGAAGAGCGCGCCCTGCTGGCCCTGCAAGGCCCGGCTGCGGTGAAGGTACTGGCTCGCCTGGCACCTGAAGTCACGCAGATGACCTTCATGCAGTTCGCCTCCCTGCGCCTGCTGGGCGTGGACTGCTACGTGAGCCGCTCGGGCTACACCGGCGAAGACGGCTTTGAAATCTCGGTGCCGGCCGCCAACGCCGAAAGCCTCGCACGCAGCCTGCTCGCCGAAACCGAAGTACAGGCGATCGGCCTGGGTGCGCGTGACTCGCTGCGCCTGGAAGCCGGCCTGTGCCTGTACGGTCATGACATGAATACCGACACCACGCCGATCGAGGCCAGCCTGCTGTGGGCGATTTCCAAGGCCCGTCGGGCTGACGGTGCACGTGCCGGCGGCTTCCCGGGCGCCGATCGCATCTTCACCCAGCAGCAGGCCGGCGTCAGCCGCAAGCGCGTAGGTCTGCTGCCCCAGGAGCGCACCCCCGTACGTGAAGGCGCAGAGATCGTCGATGAACACGGCACCGTGATCGGCAGCGTATGCAGCGGTGGCTTTGGCCCGAGCCTGGGCGGCCCACTGGCCATGGGTTACCTGGACAGTGCATTCATCGCGCTGGATACCCAAGTCTCTGCGCTGGTGCGTGGGAAAAAGGTACCTCTTCGTGTAAGTAAAATGCCATTTGTGCCGCAGCGTTACTATCGTGGCTGATTGACTGTTCCTATAAGTAACGCGGTTGCGTTAATGTGCACTAATCTGTAACGCAACCGCCATAAAACAGTGCAGCAACGATAGTCTTTGTTAAAGGAATTAACCTATAACAAGTGACCCATTCTATCGAATAAGTCGCTTCCACATTATTCAACGAAGTGTCATGAGGCCAAGCAAAACCTGGGCTTTTGGCAGGGCTTGTTTTTTCTGCATTAGTTGTCGTAGAGTTTGTCCACTGTGTTTGCATGGGTCGCTTGGAACCTGACCTGGGCAGTAGCCAAAGCTTGCTACAACCCGTTCGACGTCTCTTACTTTCCTGCAACCCAGCCCAGTACTCTTTCATGCGAAGGGGCTGTCATCAATTTTTAGCGTCAAGGAAATAAGAAAATGTCTGAACGTAAGAGCGGTACCGTCAAGTGGTTTAACGACGAAAAAGGGTTTGGTTTTATCACTCCAGAAAGCGGTCCGGATCTGTTCGTACACTTCCGCGCTATTCAGGGCAACGGCTTCAAGAGCCTGAAAGAAGGCCAGAAAGTGACTTTCGTTGCTGTGCAAGGGCAAAAAGGCATGCAAGCTGATGAAGTGATCGCCGAAGGCTGATACTTCCCTGCGACAAAAAGCCCCTGATGTCACCATCAGGGGCTTTTTTATGGGCGCCGCAGGGGCATTGCCCCGTAAAATGCATTTTTTCTCCAGAGAGCCCTGCCATGTCAAAACCCCTGCTGAGCCCCCAAGGCGAGTTCCCCGCCGTTGGCCTGGGCCGTCGCCTGGCAGCGATGTTCTATGACTTCCTGTTGTGCACCGCACTGCTGATCGTCACCGCCTTCCTTTACAAACTGGTGTGGATCGCATTCGTGGGCGAAGCGAAAATGCGCACTCTCACCGAGTCCGGCGCGCTGGACGGCGACCCGCTGCTGTCGACCATTCTGTTCTTTGTGCTGTTTGGCTTCTTCGCCAAATTCTGGACCCATTCCGGGCAGACCCTGGGCATGCAGGTGTGGGGCGTGCGCGTACAGAACGCCGACGGCTCGCGGATCAGCCTGTGGCAGGCGCTGTTACGCTTTGTGGTGTCGATTGCGTCGTGGTTGTGCGTGGGGCTGGGGTTTATCTGGTCGTTGTTCGACAAGCAGAAACGCAGCTGGCATGACATCTACTCGGATACGCAGTTGGTGAGAATTCCGAAGCAAAAGAAATAACTCCCTGCCTGCTGAAATCAAAATGTGGGAGGGGTTTGCCCCCGATAGCGGCTCTACATTCAATATTTCTATTGACTGACACACCGTCATCGGGGGCAAGCCCCCTCCCACATTTTTAACCGAGCTCGCTTCGTTTCAGGCGTTACCGGCCAGCTTCAGGCGCGCAGCCTGAGTGAAATCCAGCATGCGCTTGAGCGGCCGCACCGCCTGCGGGATCACCGAAGGCTCGACGAAGATCTCGTTACTGCCCTCACGCAGGCACTGCAAGGTGCGCTCCAGCGTATTCATCGCCATCCACGGGCAGTGTGCACAGCTGCGGCATGCCGCGCCGTTACCGGCGGTAGGCGCTTCGACAAAGACCTTGTCCGGGCACAACTGCTGCATCTTGTAGAAGATGCCGCGGTCGGTGGCGACAATGAAGGTCTTGTTGGGCAGACGCTGCGCCGCGGCAATCAACTGGCTGGTGGAACCCACCGCATCCGCCAACTCGATCACCGACGTCGGCGACTCCGGGTGCACCAGGATCGCGGCGTCCGGGTACAGCGCCTTCATATCTTCCAACTGCTTGGACTTGAACTCTTCATGGACAATGCAGGCACCGTCCCACAACAACATGTCGGCTCCGGTCTGGCGCTGGATGTAGGTACCCAGGTGCTTGTCCGGGCCCCAGATGATGGTTTCGCCGTTATCCATCAGGCTTTCGACGATTTCCAGCGCACAACTGGAGGTCACCACCCAATCCGCCCGCGCCTTGACCGCCGCCGAGGTGTTGGCATACACCACCACGGTGCGCTCGGGGTGCTGATCGCAGAACGCCGAAAACTCATCCACTGGGCAGCCCAGGTCGAGGGAGCACGTGGCTTCCAGGGTCGGCATCAGGATGCGTTTTTCAGGGGTAAGGATTTTGGCGGTCTCGCCCATGAAACGCACACCGGCGACCAGCACGGTCTTGGCCGGGTGGGCGGCGCCGAAGCGTGCCATTTCCAGGGAATCGGAGACACAGCCGCCGGTTTCTTCGGCCAGGGCCTGAATCACCGGGTCGCAGTAGAAGTGAGCGACCAGCACCGCGTCCTGAGCTTTCAGCTCGGCGGCGATGGCGGTACGCAGGCCAGCCTCTTCATCGGCACTGAGGACCTTGGGCTGCTTGGCGTCGAGGTGGGCTTGAACCAGTAGGCGTTCGGAAATTTGCGTCATGTTCGCAAGACCTGCAGGCGCAGTTGCGCGAAAGTCGAGTGTACCACCGGCTCTGGAGCCCTTCGGGCGCCGCCGGACGAAGTGAGGGTGTTCATCAAGCACGGGTTAAAGTGAAGCTGGGCAAGGCTACAGAATATCGAATGGTTTCAAAAGCCTAATCTGGCGTTCGAGGCCGTGATAAGCGGGTAAAAAAACGGGAAACACCATCGCTGGTGTTTCCCGTTTTTTTATCTCGCTCAACGCCGACAGGGTTGATTCAGGCCAGGCGACAAACGTCAGAAGCGGTACGCGACCGAGACACTAGCCTTGCTGTTACAAAAGCTCGTCAAGGGCCGCATGAGCCGACCGCTGGAGGGCGAGAATCGCCTTCTCCACGGGGCCGTATGGCTCGGCATCTCACGGACGGCATATTACACATCGACTTTTTCACAAGACAAAAAAAAACCCGGAAATCCTCACTTGCGTGGGCCTTCCGGATTTTCTAAACCGCCAAAAATGGTGGGTCGTGTGGGATTCGAACCTACGACCAATTGGTTAAAAGCCAACTGCTCTACCAACTGAGCTAACGACCCGCTGTGTGGTGGCGCGTATAATACTGATTTCTAAGGATTATTCAACACCTTATTTGAAATAAATCAGAAATAACGCGTTGGGTCCGTAATTCCGGCCGCTTGGAAGCCCTCAGCACGCAGTCGGCAGCTGTCACATTTCCCACAAGCACGGCCGTCATCGTCTGCCTGGTAGCAGGAAACAGTCAGCGAATAATCGACGCCTAGTCCTACACCAGCCTTCACAATATCGGCCTTGCTCAGGTTTTGCAGCGGCGCCAGGATGCGAAAGCCCTGCCCTTCGACACCGGCTTTGGTGGCCAGGTTGGCCATGCGCTCGAACGACTCCACGAACTCCGGGCGGCAATCCGGGTAACCGGAGTAATCCACCGCGTTGACGCCAATAAAGATGTCGCGGGCATTCAGTACCTCTGCCCAGCCAAGGGCCAGGGATAGGAATACGGTGTTGCGTGCTGGCACGTAAGTCACCGGGATACCTTCACTCGGCGCTTCCGGCACATCGATGCTGCTGTCGGTCAGGGCTGAGCCACCAATGCCGTTGAGGTTCAGGCCAATCACCTTGTGCTCGGCCACGCCCATCTCACGGGCAACACGGGCAGCAGCGTTCAGCTCGGCGCGATGGCGCTGGCCGTAGTCGAAGCTCATGGTGTAGCAGGTATAACCTTCAGCCTGTGCCATGGCGACCACGGTGGCGGAGTCCAGGCCACCGGACAACAGGATGACAGCGCGTTTTTGAGCAATCGTAGGTTCAGTCATTTCAGCGTCCTGGCTCGTCGTTCCAAAGATATTTATGCAGCTGCAATTGCAGGCGCACTGGCAGGTTATCAGCCACCACCCAGTCGGCGAGGTCGCGTGCGTTCAGGTCGTGGTGGCTCGGCGAGAACAGCACCTCGCCCGCGCGACGGTCCAGGCCATACTGGATCAGCTTGGAGCTCGCCCAATCGTAGTCGTCGCGGGAACAGATCACGAACTTGACCTGGTCGTTGGCCGTCAGCAGATCGATGTTCTCGTAGAGGTTGCGATGCGCCTCTTTGGAGCCTGGGGTCTTCAGGTCGACCACGCGGCTTACGCGCGGGTCTACCGCGGAAATGTCCAGGGCACCACTGGTCTCCAGGGACACTTCGTAACCGGCGTCACACAGCTGCTTGAGCAGGGGAATGGCATTTGGCTGCGCCAGCGGCTCGCCACCCGTCACACAAACGTAGCGCGGTCGATAGCTGGCAACCTGCTCGAGGATGTCATCGAGGGTGCGCACGGTGCCGCCACTGAAGGCGTAGGCGCTGTCACAGTATTGGCAACGCAATGGGCAGCCGGTCAGGCGCACAAATACTGTGGGCAGGCCAGCGGTGCGCGTTTCACCCTGTAACGAGTAAAAAACTTCGGTGATGCGTAATGTGTCTTGCATAGTCGCCACGGGCGTAACAGCTAAACAGGCTGTCCGCCTCCGTCAGGCACTTCAAGGAATTCCGCCAACGCGTAAACCCCAGGAAGCGTGTTTCATAAAAGGGCGTGGATTCTAACGAAAAAACCCGCGCCAGGCGCGGGTTTCTTCCAAACGGGCTGCATCGCTTACAAGCGTTGCAGATCGCGCTGGGCCAACTGGGCAGCGGAAGTACCCGGATACTGGGCAACCACCTGCTGCAGAATGCCTTTGACCTTGTCGGTATGACCCAGGCGGCGTTCTACGTCAGCGAGTTTGTACAGCGAGTCCGGCACCTTGGCGTGCTTAGGGTAGAGTTGGCTGACCTTGGCAAATGCCTGGCCTGCCCCCTGCAAATCACCCTTTGCCAGGTTTACCTCACCCAACCAGTACTGGGCATTGCCTGCGTACTGACTGTTTGGGTAACGACCGAGGAATGCGGTGAAAGCCTTGCTGGCCTTGTCGAAATCCTTGGCTTTGATCAGATCGAAGGCGGCATCGTAATACAGCTTTTCCTTCGCCGGATCACCCGGTTCACTGCTGGCGGCAGGGGCTTGGCTGGCGGCCGCGGCCCCTGCTGCTGCACCACCGGCGGCGGCACTGGGTGCGCCACCGGTAGAAGAATTATCAGGAGTTGCGGCAGGTGTAACGCCGGCTCCAATACGTCGGTCAAGATCCTGATATCGCTCCAGGCCTTCTTGCTTCAGCTGGTTCACTTGGTTCTGCAAAACCTCAATGGCGCCTTGTTGCTGCGACAATTGATCCTGCATGCGTTGCAGCTGGTTGAACAGTTCGCCCTGTGCCGAGGGGGCTGACGTAGCCGCCCCCCCAGCATAGGCGCCGTTCGTGCCATAACCCGCTGGCGGATAAGCACTTCCGCTATTGTTATAGCCAGAGTTGCTATCGACCACAGGAGCCGCAGCCCACACCGAGAGCGGCGCGAGGCTGAGAGTCAGTACAGTTAGAGCACGACGGCACGTTCGCATGACGAATTACTTACGCAGTTCGACGCGACGGTTTTGAGCCCAGGACTGCTCGTCGTGGCCAGTAGCAACTGGACGCTCTTTACCGTAGGAAACCAGTTCCAGTTGGCCTGGAGCAACACCTTGCAGTACCAGGTAGCGCTGAACGGCTTTCGCACGACGCTCGCCCAGAGCCATGTTGTACTCACGAGTACCACGTTCGTCAGTGTTACCTTCCAGAACAACGCGAGCGCCGTTAGCTTTCAGGTCTTTCGCGTGAACGTCCAGAGCGCGCATGGCTTCTGGTTTCAGGTCCGAACTGTCGTATTCGAAGTAGAAAGTAGTGATTGCGCGCAGAGCAGCTTCTTCGCTCAGGGAGCCGTCAACTGCACCAGTGTTAGCACCGTAACCAGCGTTTGGATCAACAGCTGCGCCTTCACCGGCATTGTCGCCGCCTTTAGACGAGCAACCAACGGCTACGGACAGAGCCAGAGCCAGAGCAGCAAACTTACCAAACTTCAGCATTTCCATCGTGAAACTCCTAATGAACCCCAGTGTGTTAAGCAAATCTTTTTGTAGCGCCGCGTCAGTTCAGGTAAGGGGACCAGGATGGTTCTCTGACTTCGCCTTGTGCGGTAGGAAGCGGGAGCCTTACGCGTCCATTAATGGACACGAGCATCAAGACTCCCCGGCCCTGCTGGCGGGTGGCGTAGATTACCATGGTGCCGTTGGGCGCAACAGTGGCTGACTCATCAAGGTTGGTATCTGTAAGGATTTTTACGGTTCCGCGCTGCAAATCCTGGGCCGCAACCCGGAAATTAGTGAAACCATCCTGACGGTGAATCATCACCAACGTCTTTTCATCAGCCGAAAGCTTCGGATTGGCGTTGTAGTTACCGATAAAGGTCACGCGTTCCGCGCCCCCACCGCCAATGCTCGATTTGTAGATTTGTGGCTTGCCACCGCGGTCGGAGGTGAAATAGATGGTCGAGCCATCTTTACCCCAGAACGGTTCGGTGTTGATACCTGGGCCGCTGGTGACGCGAGTGATCTGGCGCGAAGCCATGTTCATCACGTAGATATCCGGGTTACCGTCCTTGGACAGTACGAATGCCAGGCGCGAACCATCCGGCGACCAGGCAGGTGCACCGTTGAGGCCTTCGAAGTTGGTGATCTGCTCACGACGGCCAGTATCGATGTGCTGGACGAAGATACGCGGACGCTTCTGTTCGAAAGACACATAGGCAATACGCTTGCCGTCCGGCGCAAAGCGCGGCGACAGGATCGGCTCCCGGGACTGCAGCAAGGTCACGGCGCGCGCACCGTCGTAGTCCGAACGCTGCAACGTGTAGCGGGTGTTGTCTACAGAGAAACGTTCAGCAGTGACATAGAGCATGCGCGTCGAGAAAGCACCCTTGATACCGGTGAGCTTTTCAAACGACTGGTCCGAGATGTAGTGGGCCATGTCCCGCAGTTGTTCGGCGGTGCCCGACACGCTGCCGGTCAATACCTGCTGCTCGGTGGCCACGTTGAACAATGTGTACTGGATCTGCAGGCGACCGCCGGCAGGCTGGATGTTGCCGACCATCAGGTACTGGGCACCCACGGCCTTCCAGTCACGGAAGATGACTTCGCTGGCCTGGGTAGGCTGGCTGATCATGTTGCCTTTCGGAATCGGCGCGTAGTAACCGGAGTTGCGCAGGTCGTCGCTGACGATCTGGGCCATGTCATCCGGCAGCACGCTGCCGCCCTGCCAGCCGAACGGCACAACCGCGATCGGGGTGGCCCGATCGCTACCGCTGGTGACCAGGATGTTCTTTTCATCCGCCGCCGCTATCCCTGCCATACAGCAAATAACGACAAGCATTCCTCGAAGAAGGTTTCTCACAAGGCTAGATCCTCAGGTGTGAATGTCATCTTGAATGAACGATAGGGAGCGAAGTCGCTTGGTTTCATTCCCTGCATCTCGGTCAACCGGCCAATGTTCTTGACCGCGGCAACCGCCGAACTGTCGAACGAACCGTCACCACTGGACTTGGCCACGCTGACCGAAGTCACCGTACCGTCCGGCAACATGCCGATCTGCAGCACTACTGTCATGCCTTTGCGTGCCGAAGGTGGACGTGTCCAGCCTTCTGCTGCTCGTGCCCGAATCAGGTCGTCGAAACTGCCCGCGACTTCATCACCACGTTCATCGGCCAATGCTTGCTGACGCTGAGGCGTGTCGGAAAGCAAATCTGCCAAGGCCTGGGCCTTTTTGTCTTCGGCGGATTTACGCGCTGCTTCCTGGGCCTTTTTCTTGCTGGCGTCGGCGGCAGCTTTCTTCTTCGCGTCGTCGGCGATTTTCTTCTTCGCCTCGTCTGCTTCAGCTTTTTTCTTGGCGTCTTCGGCGGCTTTCTTCTTCGCGTCCTCGACAATCTTTTTCTTGGCGTCTTCAGCGGCCTTTTTCTTGGCCTCTTCTTCGGCTGCTTTTTTGGCTTCTTCTTCAGATTTTTTCTTGGCTATATCAGCCAATTGTTTCTCTTCAGCTTTTTTAGCTTCGGCAGCTTTCTCGGCTTTCTTGGCTTCATCAGCCTTTTTCGCCTCGTCGGCCTTCTTCGCTTCGTCAGCCTTTTTCGATTCCTCGGCCTTTTGAGCCGCCTCTTCTTTCTTTTGTTCCGCAGCAGCCTTCACCGCTTCCTGCTCGACCTTCTTCTGTTCCATCTGCTCGACTTCAGTCTGGCGCGCAGCCGACTTCTGGGCCTCACCCGCAATCTTCTGATTGGTCTGGGTAGTGGCCTGACTTTTCGATTTCAGCTGATACAGGGTCGCCTGCACGATCGGCTTGGCTGGCGGCAGGTCCGGGGTCATGGCAAAGCTGACGAACAACATGCCAAACACCAGGACATGCAGGGCAATTGCCCAGACGCTAGGCCAGAAGTAGCTTTCCGAGGCGGACGGCTCTCGCTGTTGGTGCATCAGGGCGCCTCGGTAATCAAGCCAACGTTGCCGACGCCGGCCTTCTGCAGCCCGCCCATGGCGCCCATGACGGAGCCGTAGTCGACCGATTTGTCACCGCGGATGAAGACTTGGGTGTGCTTGCCGCCTTCGTTGCCGGAGCGAATGATCTTGGTCACTGCGTCGGTCATCGCCGGCAAGGTCAGGGCCTTGTCCTGCTGCTTCTGGGTATCGACTTCGCTGCCAAGGTTCCAGTAGTAGGTCTTGTCAGCCTTGATCGAAATGGTCAGCACCTGGGTGTTGTTGTCCTGGGGCAAGGCTTCGCTGGAAACCTTGGGCAGATCAACTTTCACACCCTGGTTGAGCATCGGCGCGGTCACCATGAAGATCACCAGCAGCACCAGCATCACGTCGATGTAAGGCACTACGTTCATCTCGGCGACCGGCTTGCGCTTGGTTCGAGCTCGAGTGATTAAAGCCATCGGGGAGTACCTGCTTATTCTTCGCTGGTGTGCACTTTACGGTGCAGGATCGCCTGGAATTCATCGGCGAAGGTGTAGTAACGGCTGATCAAGGTCTCGCCGCGCGCGGCAAAACGGTTGTAGGCAATTACTGCGGGGATAGCGGCGAACAGGCCGATCGCGGTGGCGACCAGGGCTTCGGCGATACCCGGGGCCACGGTGGCCAGGGTCGCTTGCTGGGCCTGGGCCAGGCCACGGAACGAGTTCATGATCCCCCACACGGTACCGAACAGGCCGATGTACGGGCTGACGGAACCGACGGTGGCGAGAAACGGCAGGCTCTGCTCCAGCTTCTCTTCTTCGCGGGAGATGGCCACGCGCATGGCACGGGCCACGCCTTCCATGACCGCTTCCGGGTCAACGCCTGGCTGCTGGCGCAGACGGGAGAATTCCTTGAAGCCGGCGCGGAAGATCTGCTCGACGCCCGAATCCGGATCTGGGTTGCTGCCGGCCTGGCGGTAGAGCTTGGACAGGTCGATACCCGACCAGAAGCGCTCTTCGAAGCTCTCCAGGGCACGTCGACCGGCACGCAGCAGGTTGCTGCGCTGAAAAATCATGACCCAAGAGGTAACCGATGCGGCTACCAGGATCAGCATCACCAGTTGAACCACGACACTGGCATTACTGACCAGGCTCCACATGGAGGAATGGTCGACGACGGTAGGTTCCACGCTAAATCTCCTGCTTTGATTGTTTACCCGCGCCGCTCACGGCGGCAAAGGCCGCACGTAGAGTTTCGGGAATGGCCCGAGGTTTCAAACTGTTGGTGCGTACACACGCCACCAGGAACTGCCCCTCGCAGAGCAGCGTTGCATCCGTAGCCCGCCTGACCTGCTGCTTGAATCGCAGGCTGGCACGGTTCAATTCGATTACTTCAGCGCTGACCAGCAGTTCGTCGTCCAGTCGCGCCGGCGCGTGATAGCGAGCCTCGCTGGAATGCACGACGAATAACAGGTCCTCCCCTGCCAGCTGGGATTGGGCAAAGCCCAGCTCCCGTAGCCGCTCGGTTCGAGCCCGCTCCATGAACTTGAGGTAATTGACGTAATACACGATACCGCCGGCATCGGTGTCCTCGTAATAAACGCGACAGCGATGTGCGAACGACTGATCCCCGTTTTGCGCGCGCATACTCTAGTGCTTACTCCTCAGGTTGCCAATCCGGCTTAGCAACTGTTTTTTCATTCTCGCTTTTTGCGTTCGAGAATATTTCCAGTGACTGAATGACGACACCAGCCACTAGGACAGCACAAACCTTGAATAAATCGATCCACGTGGTCTTTTTAATCGTCCACTGCATCCAGGAATTCGTCTACCACGGGCATCTCACCCAATCGTGACGGAATGTTTAACCCGAAGTGCAAATAGGCATGGCGCGTGACCACCCGCCCCCTTGGCGTGCGCATGATGTAGCCCTGCTGGATCAGGTACGGTTCCAGCACATCTTCAATGGTATGGCGCTCTTCACTGATGGCCGCGGCCAGGCTGTCTACCCCCACCGGGCCACCGTCGAACTTCTCGATCATGGTCAAGAGTAGACGTCGATCCTGGTGATCGAAGCCATGCTCGTCCACATCCAGCAGGTTCAAGGCCAGGTCGGCCACCGGCTTGGTGATATGCCCCTTGGCCCGCACCTCGGCAAAATCACGCACGCGGCGCAGCAGGCGGTTGGCAATACGTGGCGTGCCCCGGGCCCGACGGGCGATTTCAAACGCGCCTTCCGGGTCCAGGGGCAGGCCGAGAATGCCGGCCGAACGGCTGACGATGGTCGCCAGGTCTGCGGTGCTATAGAACTCCAGACGTTGAACGATACCGAAACGGTCTCGCAGCGGGTTGGTCAGCATGCCCGCACGCGTGGTCGCCCCCACCAGGGTGAACGGCGGCAGGTCGAGCTTGATCGATCGGGCCGCGGGGCCTTCGCCGATCATGATGTCGAGCTGGAAGTCTTCCATGGCGGGGTACAGCACTTCCTCGACGATCGGCGACAACCGATGGATTTCGTCGATAAACAACACGTCATGGGGTTCAAGATTGGTCAGCAGCGCCGCCAGGTCGCCAGGACGCTCCAGCACCGGGCCGGAAGTCGACTTGATCGACACGCCCATTTCCTGGGCAATGATGTTGGCCAGGGTGGTTTTACCCAGCCCCGGCGGGCCAAAGATCAGGGTGTGATCCAGGGACTCGCTGCGCCCGCGCGCGGCCTGGATGAACAACTCCATCTGCTCGCGCACGGTAGGCTGGCCGATGTAGTCGGCCAGGCTCAGGGGCCGGATGGCACGGTCCTGGATTTCTTCGCGGTCACGGGGGCCCGTGGCCGCGATCAGACGATCAGCTTCAATCACTTAAATCATTCCCTTCAGGGCTCGGCGGATCATGTCTTCGCTGCTCAGGTTCTTGTCCTTGATGGCCGACACCGCCTTGCTCGCCTCCTGCGGCTTGTAGCCCAGGGAGATCAGCGCGCTGACGGCATCGCTTTCAGCGCTGGCCACCTGGCCTGCCGGCATATCCGGCTGGTTCGGCACCAGGGCGAACATGCTCGGCACCACTTCCCAGGCCTTGAAGCGGTCCTTGAGCTCCACCAGCAGGCGCTCGGCGGTTTTCTTGCCCACGCCCGGCACCTTGGTCAACGCCGAGGTGTCCTGGGCCGAAACGGCACGCACCAGTTCGTCCACTTCCAGGCTCGACATCAACGCCAGGGCCAACTTCGGCCCCACGCCATTGAGGCGAATCAGCTCGCGGAAGAAGTCGCGGTCGCGCTTGCCGATGAAACCATAGAGTAGTTGCGCGTCTTCGCGCACCACCAGGTGGGTGTGCAGCGTTATGGGTTCACCGACCGACGGTAGGCGATACAGGGTAGTCATGGGCACTTCCAGCTCATACCCCAACCCGTTGACATCCAGAATCAGGTGCGGCGGCTGTTTCTCAGCCAGGGTGCCGCGCAAGCGTCCAATCACGGTTCAGATCCTTAAAGCGTGGGGTCAGATCGAGGCCTGACCGGAAATAACGATTGCGCTGATGCTATCAGAGACGCAGGCGCCCGCCACGACTGCGTGCCGTCCCCAAGCCGTGCGGTAGCAGGCTGGAGCGCGTGTGCGCATGGCAAATGGCAATGGCCAGGGCGTCGGAGGCATCGATCTGCGGTTTTGAGGTGAGCTTGAGCATGTGCATCACCATCATCTGCACCTGCTCTTTATTCGCCGCCCCCGTGCCAACCACTGCTTGCTTGACCTGGGTCGCGGTGTATTCGGCGATTTCCATGCCTTCCTCGGCACCGGCCACGATGGCAGCGCCACGGGCCTGGCCGAGCTTGAGGGCCGAGTCGGCATTCTTGGCCATGAACACCTTTTCGATGCCCATGGTCACTGGCCCGTAGGTCTGGATCACTTCACGCACGCCGCGATAGACGATCTGCAAGCGCTCAGCCAACTCGCCCGCGCCGGTACGAATACAGCCCGAGGCGACATAGACGCAGCCACGCGGGGTGTGTTGCACCACGCCAAAGCCGGTAATGCGCGAACCGGGGTCGATACCTAGGATTAAAGTCATAAGGCCTGCAGGTCGGGTAAACACAATTTTTGATACAGGGAGGCCCAATGTGGGAGGGGACTTGCCCCCGATGGCAGTGTGTCAGTTATCTCTCAATCGACTGAACCACCGCTATCGGGGGCAAGCCCCCTCCCACATTTAAAACTACATCGCCCTTCAGCCTAGCTGTTCGGCTACAGATTCAGGGATGTCGGCATTCGAATACACGTTCTGCACGTCATCCAGGTCTTCGAGCATATCCAGCATCTTCAGTACTTTCTGCGCGCCGTCCAGGTCCAGCTCGGCGCTGGTGGTTGGCAGCATCACGATTTCCGCGTCGGTACCTTTGAAACCGGCCGCTTCCAGCGCGTTACGCACGGCGTAGAACCCGGCGAACGAGGTGAACACGTCAATGGAGCCGTCTTCATTGGTCACCACGTCGTCGGCATCCGCCTCCATTGCCGCTTCCATCAGCGCATCTTCATCCACACCCGGTGCGAAGGAGATCTGCCCCTTGCGCTCGAACAGGTAGGCTACCGAACCGTCTGTGCCGAGGTTACCCCCGCACTTGCTGAACGCATGGCGCACCGCCGCCGCGGTACGGTTGCGGTTATCGGTCATGCACTCGACCATCACCGCCACGCCACCCGGGCCGTAGCCTTCGTAGGTAAGCTCGACCATGTCGTCGGTATCGGCCGCCCCGGCACCACGGGCCACGGCGCGGTCGATGATGTCGCGGCTCATGTTGGCGCCGAGGGCTTTATCCAGCGCCAGGCGCAGACGCGGGTTGGAGCCTGGGTCACCACCGCCCTGGCGGGCAGCGACCGTCAGTTCGCGAATCCACTTGGTGAAGATCTTGCCTTTCTTGGCATCCTGACGCTCTTTGCGGTGCTTGATGTTCGCCCACTTGGAATGGCCAGCCATAACACAACTCCGAAATTCTCTAGAAACCTTATCAACCCCGCCCCAGGCGGGATGCAACCCTTGTAACGCAAAGGCGCATCCGAAGATGCGCCTTTTTGACCGCGTAAAACCTTATCGCGCTTTCACGCAGCAGCCTTACTCAGCCTTCGGCGTCTCGCGCAGGCGAATGTGCAACTCGCGCAGTGCCTTGGCATCCACCACACCCGGCGCCTGGGTCATGACGTCCGCAGCGCTCTGGGTTTTCGGGAACGCGATCACTTCACGGATCGACTGGGCGCCAGTCATCAGCATCACCAGGCGATCCAGGCCGAAGGCCAGGCCACCGTGCGGCGGCGCGCCGTATTTCAGGGCGTCGAGCAGGAAGCCGAACTTCTCTTCCTGTTCCGCTTCGTTGATGCCCAGCAGGCGGAATACCGCTTGCTGCATCTCTTTGCGATGGATACGGATCGAACCGCCACCCAGCTCGGTGCCGTTCAGCACCATGTCGTAGGCACGGGACAGAGCGCCTGCCGGGTTGGCTTCCAGCTCTTCAGGGGAGCACTTCGGCGCAGTGAACGGGTGGTGCAAGGCGCTGAAGCTGCCATCGTCGTTCTCTTCGAACATCGGGAAGTCGACGACCCACATCGGTGCCCACTTGCAGGTCAGCAGGTCGAGGTCGTGGCCCAGCTTGATCCGCAGCGCGCCAAGGGCTTCACTGACGATCTTGGCCTTGTCGGCGCCGAAGAACACGATGTCGCCGTCGACCGCACCAACGCGATCCAGGATCACATTGAGGTTGGCTTCCGGGATGTTCTTCACGATAGGCGACTGCAGGCCTTCAACACCTTTGGCGCGCTCGTTGACCTTGATGTACGCCAGGCCCTTGGCACCGTAGATGCCGACAAACTTGGTGTAGTCGTCGATCTGCTTGCGCGGCATGCTCGCGCCACCAGGCACACGCAGGGCGGCGATGCGGCATTTCGGGTCGTTGGCCGGGCCGCTGAACACCTTGAAATCAACATCTTTAAGCTGGTCGGCCACGTCCACCAGTTCCAGAGGGTTACGCAGGTCTGGCTTGTCGGAACCGTAGCGGCGCATGGCTTCTTCGAACGTCATGTGCGGGAATTCGCCGAATTCCAGGTCCAGCACTTCCTTGAACAGGTTGCGGATCATTTGTTCGGTGATACCCATGATCTCTTTTTCATCGAGGAAGCTGGTCTCGATGTCGATCTGGGTGAATTCAGGTTGGCGATCGGCGCGCAGGTCTTCGTCACGGAAGCACTTGGCGATCTGGTAGTAACGGTCAAAGCCGGCCACCATCAGCAGTTGCTTGAACAACTGCGGCGATTGCGGCAGGGCGAAGAAGCTGCCGGCGTGGGTGCGGCTTGGCACCAGGTAGTCACGCGCGCCTTCCGGGGTAGCCCGGGTGAGGATCGGCGTTTCGACGTCGAGAAAGCCGTTCTCGTCCAGGAAGCGACGGATGCTGGTGGTCATGCGCGAACGCAGGCGCAGCTTCTCGGCCATTTCCGGACGACGCAGGTCCAGGAAGCGGTAGCGCAGGCGGGTTTCTTCGCCGACGTCGGAGTATTCGTTAAGCGGGAACGGCGGGGTTTCCGATTCGTTCAGCACTTCCAGCTCGTAGCCCAGCACTTCGATTGCGCCGGACGCCATGTTCGGGTTCACAGCCCCGGCCGGACGCAGGCGTACCTTGCCGGTGATCTTCACGACGTATTCGCTGCGCACGCGGTCGGCGGCGGCGAAGCTCTCGGCGCGATCCGGGTCGAACACCACCTGGGCCAGACCATCACGATCACGGATATCGAGGAAGATCACCCCGCCGTGGTCGCGGCGACGGTGAACCCATCCGCAAAGGGTGATTTCCTGACCATCCAGGGTCTCGTTCAGTTGGCCGCAATAGTGGCTGCGCATCATGGTAGTGGTTTCACTTCTCGTAATTCGAAATTCGGTGGAGGCCTGCCTCGTCACCGCACAGTTAAGCAGGGGACGGATAATGCAGGAGCCCGCGCGTAGAGTTCAACTCAGTCTGCTTTGTCGCCGCCGGCCAGATTCTTCTTCGAGCCGGTCTTGAAATCGGTCTCGTACCAGCCGCTGCCACTCAGGCGGAAGCCCGGCATGGACAACATCTTCTTGAGTTCAGGCGCCTGGCAGGCCGGGCAATCGACCAACGGCGCTGCGCTGATCTTTTGAATGGCTTCCAACTGATGACCACAGGAAGCACATTGATAGTCGTACATGGGCATGGAGATGTCTCGGCGATCAGATCGTTACGCGCTACGCCTGCCCAACGGATCAAGCCCCGGCATTCGCAGCAAAGCGCGGGATTATATCTGGTAAATCGAGGCAGCGCAGCCGGCTTTCTGCCCGAAGCCAGGCCCGCCCTGGGGCAGGCCTGGCCACGGAACCGCAAGATTACTCAGGACTCAACGGTGCGCTGCAGCCTTTTAACAGGTGAACCACGCACACGACCCTGACCAGTCCACTGAAGTTCTTCACGCCTCCATACCGCAAATGCACTTCCCGATCGACGTAAGACAGCAATGCACTGACCGAACAGGCATTGAGCCTGGCAATCTCCGTGAGGATATTCCAATAGATCTGCTCGAGCCGCAGACAGGTGGAAAAACCGTTGAGCCTGACCGATCGGGACAACGGCCTGGCCAATCCCATATCGAACCCCCTGGAGAAGGGATCGACCTTTATCTTCTGAAAACCACCCGTTTCCATCACTCCACTCACCGCTCCACGTGACATACACCTGACACTCCGTTGCCAAACAACAGCCCATGGGTTTCTCCCATTGGGCGATAGGCCTATAAAACAGCAGGAAGACAGGGGCAGCCAGAAGACGGAGAGTCGATCATCGTAGGAGAACGCCAGGAAGCGCGGGGAAACCCGCGAGCGGCGCCGGGGCGACGCCACTCGAGGTCGATGGTTACTGGTTTTCGAGCAGGGAACGCAGCATCCACGCGGTTTTCTCGTGAACCTGCATGCGTTGGGTCAACAAGTCGGCCGTTGGCTCGTCACTGACCTTGTCGAGCAGCGGGAAAATGCCACGCGCGGTCCGCGTGACCGCTTCCTGGCCCGCAACCAATTGCTTGATCATCTCTTCTGCGCTCGGTACGCCTTCTTCTTCCTTGATCGAAGAAAGACGGGCATAGATCGAATAGGCACCCGGCGCCGGAAAGCCCAGGGCACGAATACGTTCGGCAATGGAGTCCACCGCCAGCGCCAGCTCGTTGTACTGCTCCTCGAACATCAGGTGCAGCGTGCGGAACATGGGGCCCGTGACGTTCCAATGGAAATTGTGGGTCTTCAGGTACAGTACATAGGTATCGGAAAGCAGTCGCGAAAGCCCATCGACGATGGATTTACGATCTTCTTCACTGATACCGATATCGATTGCCATGTTTATCCCCTTCAATTGACAAGCATTCATTGATCAGGTGCAGGACCACTCTAGCAAGAGTCCCCACCTTGTGCAGCCCGGCAGCACCAGGCGACGTGCGGCAATTCGCCCCGCGCGGGCGCACCGGCCTGTGACAAGCAAGGCTTTGCGCCCGACAGGCGATTTGTCTGATAGCGATAAAAAAGCCTGCAAACGTCTAGGACAAGCGTTTGACGCAGAAATGCCACACCCCTTGCAATGCCTGGAAATGCTTGATTTGAGTAGGCACAGCCTTTGCTGTTAAATAGGCAGCGTGTCGCTGCCGTTATTTTCTTCGGCCAGCGCATAGGCTGATACCCGTGCACGTGCTCAACGCCTCCCATTGTTCAGAAGCGAACCGTGCCAGTCAGCTCTTCCTTGTGATCCGTCTTAACGTGAGTTAATCAAAATGTTGAAAATCGTCCACCTGCTAACGGGCGTTGCAGCTTTGCTGCTGTCCTTTATCCCGAGCCTGCAGCCTGAAAGCCTGCCCTACCTGCAACAACATGACGCTCTGTACCTGGCCTTGTTCGGCCTTCTTAACCTGACGCTGGCGCCCGTGATTCCGTACTGGAACAAAGGCATGCGTCATCAACTGCAAAACCTCGTCAGTGCGCTGTTGGTGCTGACTGTTGTGGTCCAAACCCTCACCCTCCTGGCACCCATGCCTGAAGTCGGCGGCCACCCGGCCATCCTGCTCAGCCTGGTCATTGCGCTGGTCGCCATCGTTCTTCACCTGGCCATCAGCTTCTACCGTTCGTCCCCTGCGGCCGCGTCGCAAAACTACGACATGACCAATCGGGATACCGGGACCGTCAAGTGGTTCAACACGTCCAAAGGCTTCGGCTTTATTTCCCGCGATTCGGGCGACGATATCTTCGTCCACTTCCGGGCCATCCGTGGCGAAGGCCATCGCGTTCTGGTCGAAGGCCAGCGTGTGGAATTCTCCGTCATGAATCGCGACAAAGGCCTGCAAGCCGAAGACGTGATCGCTGCCCTGCCACGTCGCTGATTCCAGCCCGCGCTGCACAAAAAACCGCGATCCAGCTAGGCTGGATCGCGGTTTTTTATGCGCGACTATCAAGGGTGGGCCAATTAATAGTGAGGCGGTGGAGCCTCCTCTTCGGAGGTTTCGAACTGGCCGCCCATTTCTTCCTGGCGCTTGAGCAGCGCCGCCATCTGAAGCTGCAGGCGTTCAACCGCGCGCTGCTGGGTCACCAGGATATCGTTGAGCGTCTCGATGGTGTCGTCCTGGAAGGCCAAGCGGCTTTCCAGGTCCGTCACACGGTCTTGCAGATCCATGGTTCAGTCCTGCGCAAAAATAAAGTCGGCAGGCAACAACTCACGCATGCGCGCGCGAATAGCCGCTACCTGTTGTTCAGTGTACGGCTGCGCCGGATGCTTGCCCCAAACCGGAGCCGGCCATGCCGCGTCATCGCGCCTGCGTACGATCACATGCACGTGCAACTGGCTGACGACGTTGCCCAGCGCACCAATATTCATCTTGTCGGCCATCAAGCCTTCGTTGAGCAACTGCGCCAGGGCCGTGGTTTCTTCCCATAGGATTCGTTGATCTGCGACATCCAGCTGAAACACTTCGCTGATACCGTTGATACGCGGTACCAGAATGAACCATGGGTAGTTCGAGTCATTGGACAGCAGCAGGCGGCACAGCGGGAAATCCCCGAGGGCCAGTGTGTCTTGTTGCAAGCGTTGGTCTAAGGCGAACACCGCGGGCACTCCGTTCGGCAGGTCAAGTTCAGGTACCCAGCATACCGTTGATTGTTCGCGGCTTCACGGCGAATGCAGGAAGCGTCGGCACGGTCCGACAAAAAAACCTGCACCTTTTCGAAGCAAGCGAATATATGAGCTACGCTAGAACGGGCCTCACCGGAACGCACCAAAATGACCCACTTGTGCCTCAAAGAGATCCGCCAAGTACCCACTCATCGGGGTGAACCGGTAACGTTTTGCGCAGGCACAGGTTTTTTGTACCACCGCACTGATGTCATGCGCGGCCGTCAAGACCAAACCAAAGGGCGTAAAAAGCCCGTGCTTATGCGGTTTTTACAGGGCAGTAACGATTTTCACGAAAAAATGACATTCAGTTACCGATTTGGGCGCGCTTGTTGCATTCACACCCATATCGTCGGCAACGACACCCGTTCGGAAGCAGGTGTTTCGCGAAAAGAACAACAGCGTTTCAATGCGAATCAAGGAAGACTCCAAACTACTGAAGGGTTTGAAAACAGCATTGAAGTTGTCAGTCCAGTTACATTCGGACTGTGAATTTGCGACATGGAGCTAGCAATTTACGACAGCCTCGTAAAGAAGCTGAAAGGATAGTTGGACAAGTATCGTCAATACGGTCTGCGTGATATAACTTTACGCCGACACAAAAAAGAAAGAGCCGCCCAGATAAAAATACAGGTGGGACGGCGTTACTCTTCCTAAAACCAAAGGAGCAAATCACGATGCGCGTGATGAAGTGGAGCATGATCGCCCTGGCTGTTTCAGCAGGCACCTCGCAGTTCGCAATGGCGTCCGCCCAGGACGATTCCAAAGGCTTTATCGAGGACAGCACAGCCAGTATCCTGACTCGTACCCTGTACTTCAGCCGTGACTTCCGTAACAACGCGCCAGGCACTCAAAGCCGTCGCGAAGAAACCGGCCTCGGCTTCCACGGTCTGTTCAGCTCGGGCTACACACAAGGCACCATCGGTGTCGGTGTCGATGCCATTGGTTTGCTGGGCATCAAACTCGACAGCGGCAAGGGCCGTGCCGGTACCGGCCTGTTCCCTAACGGCTCCGACGGTCGTGCGCAGGATGATTACTCCAAGGGTGGCGCAGCCATCAAGTTCCGTATTTCCGATACGGTCTTGAAAATCGGCGACCAGTACACCACCGCCCCGGTATTCGCATCCGATGACAGCCGCCTCCTGCCAGAACTGCCACAAGGTATCTCGCTCACCAGCAACGAGATCAAGGGCCTGAAACTGGAAGCCGGTCACTTCACCTCGATCGTTGCCCAGGACCACACCTACAAGGACAGTATCGCTAGCTCCGAGCCGGGTACCGGTACTGGCCTGCGCGACGCCAACTTCGTAGGCGGCGTGTACTCCTGGACCCCAGAGTTCACTACCAGCCTCTACTACTCGAAAGTGGAAGACTACTGGAAGAAACTCTACGCCAACGTGAACTGGACCCACGCGCTTAGCGATGATCAGTCCCTGGCTGTCGACTTCAACATCTACAGCACCAAAAGCGACGGCGCCGGCCTGCAACGCGCAGAAAAAGACGGCACCACCAAGCTGGATAACCGTGCCTACAGCTTGCAGGGCGCCTATACCCTCGGCGCTCACACCTTTACCCTCGCCTACCAGAAAGTTAGCGGTGACGGCGACTACGGTTACGGCGTAGACGGCGGCGGCACGATTTTCCTGGCCAACTCCATCGCCCGTTCCGACTTCAACGCTGAAGACGAGAAATCCTGGCAAGCTCGCTACGACCTGAACATGGCCACCTTCGGCGTGCCAGGCCTGAGCTTCATGACTCGTTACGTCAACGGCAGCGGCGCCAACACTGGCACCACATCGAACGGTAAAGAGTGGGAACGCGACATCGAAGCCAAATACGTGATCCAGAGCGGCCCAGCCAAAGACCTGAGCCTGCGCGTCCGTCAAGCGACCTATCGTTCGTCTGACGGCGTGTACTACGGTTCGGCGTCGATCGACGAACTGCGTCTGATCGCGCAATACCCGCTGAACATCTTGTAATTAAGCGTTTGATTACAACGATGACTTAAGGCTTCGGCCTTAAACAAAAAAAGCCGCCCCTCTGCTAGCCAGGGGGGCGGCTTTTTTATTGCAGTTTTACTTCAGCGAATAAATAACTAGCAAGCTAACTAACGAGATTAAGCTGACACGTTTAACCTGACCTTTCGGCCAAGTTAAACATGACGCTTTCGCTTACTTCGGCGCAGCCTCTTGCATGACTCGTATAACTCGCTGCGGAAATGGAATATCAATCCCGGCTGCCTTTAAACGGTCACGCGACAGTTCATTAAGCATGAACACTACATCCCAATAATCCGGGGTATTGGTCCAGCAACGCAGAGAAACAGTGATTGAGCTGTCACCCAGGGTCGACACCACGGCAACAGGCGCAGGGTCAGCCAGCACGCGCGGATCTTTCGCCAGCTCCAGCAGCACTTCGCGGGCTTTTTGCAGATCGGCCTCGTAATCCACCCCCACATCGAACACCACCTTGCGGGTCGGCTGACGGTTGGTGTTGGTGATAATGCCATTGGACAGGATGCCGTTCGGCACGATCACGGTCTTGTTGTCGCCGGTGCGCAGCACGGTGTGGAAGATCTGGATGCTGTCGACGGTACCGGCGGTGCCCTGGGCTTCGATCCAGTCGCCGATACGGAACGGACGGAACAACAGAATCAGCACCCCGCCGGCGAAGTTGGCCAGGCTGCCTTGCAATGCCAGGCCGATGGCCAGGGTAGCCGCACCGATAGCCGCGACGAACGAGGTGGTTGCCACGCCGATCATCGAGGCCACGCTGACAATCAGCATGACTTTCAGCGCAATGTTCGCAAGGCTGGTGATGAAGTGCTGCAGCGCCAGGTCCGCGTTACGCATGGCCAGCAGGCGACCCACGCGGTGGGTCAATACGTTGATCAGCCACCAGCCAATGGCCAGGGTGATCACCGCCAGCAACACCCGGCTGCCGTATTCCATGATCATCGGGATCCACGACTGCGACGTCTTGATCAAGTGATCCATTTCAGCGTTTAAATCCATGTAGCTTCTCCTGTGTGGCGGATGTGCGGCTTATTGACGGCCTAGAAACACAAATGAGCCCCGTAGGGCTCAAGTGCAGGCGTGGGTTCTGGGGCGTGGGACGTCGAAAACGCCCGCAGGTTCCCCGAAGTGCCATCAGTCGCGGAAGTTATTGAACTGCAGCGGCATGTCGAATGTCTTGGCGCGCAGGGCCGCGATTGCCTCTTGCAGGTCGTCACGCTTCTTGCCGGTGACACGTACCTGCTCACCCTGGATGGCAGCCTGGACTTTCAGCTTGGCATCCTTGATATGGGCGACGATCTTCTTCGCCAGCTCCTTGTCGATGCCTTCCTTGAGCACGGCTTCCTGCTTCATCAGCTTGCCGGAGGCGTAGGCGTCCTTGACTTCAAGGCACTGCACGTCGATCTTGCGCTTGACCAGGGCCAGCTTGAGGATCTCGATCATCGCTTCCAGCTGGAAATCGGCTTCAGCGGTCAAGTTGACAGTCAGTTCCTTTTCCTTGAATTCGAAGCTGCCCTTGCCTTTCAAGTCATAGCGGCGGTCCAGTTCCTTGACGGCGTTCTCGACGGCGTTGGTGACTTCGTGTTTGTCCAGTTCGGATACCACGTCGAACGAAGGCATGTCATTTCTCCAATATAAAGGGCGGGCTCAGTAAAGATGGAGCGCGCCGAGCTAAAATGCCGGGGCATTATAGCGGTTCTTTCGCCCCATTCACCGTGGGCGCCCCTACGGAGCACAAACTGATGTCGACCCCTTGGCACATTCTCGGCGCCGGCAGCCTCGGCACACTCTGGGCCACCCGCCTGACGCGCGCCGGCGTGCCCGTGAGGCTGATCCTGCGCGATGAGGCGCGCCTGGCCAGCTACCAGGCGGGGCCAGGGCTGACCCTTGTGGAGCAAGGCGTAGCACACACCTACCCTGTGATCGGCGAAACACCTGACAGCCCCGGCCCGATTCATCGTCTGCTGGTGGCGTGCAAAGCCTACGACGCCCAGGGTGCCATCGCCCGGTTGCAGCATCGACTGGTACCGGACGCCGAACTGATCCTCTTGCAAAACGGCCTGGGCAGCCAGGACGCCGTCGCGGCGCAACTGCCCCAGGCGCGTTGCATCTTCGCCTCCAGCACCGAAGGCGCGTTTCGCGACGGCGACTGGCGCGTGGTATTCGCCGGGCATGGCTACACCTGGCTGGGCGACGCTCAGCACCCCACTCCACCGCTATGGCTGGATGACCTGCAGGCTGCGGGCATCCCCCACGAATGGAGCACGGACATCCTCACCCGCCTGTGGCGCAAACTCGCGCTCAATTGCGCGATCAACCCGCTGACGGTGCTGTACCAATGCCGAAATGGCGGCCTGCAGGCACATCAGTGTGAAGTCGCGACCCTGTGCGCCGAACTGAGCGAGCTGCTCGAATGCTGCGGCCAGCCTGCCGCCGCGCAAGATCTGCACAGTGAGGTAGAGCGAGTGATCCAGGCCACGGCCGCCAATTACTCCTCGATGTATCAGGACGTGGCCAACGCGCGGCGCACCGAAATCAGCTACCTGCTGGGCTATGCGTGCCAGGCGGCCAACCGTCATCAATTGGTCCTGCCGCACTTGCAACAGGTGCAGATGCGCCTGGTCGAGCAGTTGATTGCACGCGGATTGCCCAGCGACTGAGGCACGCGCTACCCTGCCCACTTGTCTATTACCTGTGGAAAACTGATGCCACTGCGCCAGCGTCTCGAAAATCTCCCGGTGGGGCAAAAGCTGCTGGCCGCCCTACTGGTGCTGCTGACCACTGTATTGCTGGTGGCCAACCTGACCTTTATCAGCGCCGCCTACTGGATTTCCCAGGAAAGCATGGCGCCCCAGGCCTTGCAGGCCATCGGTCGGCTGGTGTCCAACCCGGCACTCGCCGCCGAAGCCCTGGAATCTCCAGCCAAGGCCGACGCCCTGCTCAATGAACTGACCAGCTATTCGCCGCTGCGCGCCGCCGCACTGTACGACGGCGAAGGCAACCGCCTGGCGCAGATGCAACATGGCGACCGCCTGCACTTGCCGGACAGCTACCGGCATATCGAGGCCTGGCGGGTCACTGAATTCCGCAGCAACCAGGTGATCACCCTGCCTCGCGCGGGCCAGCCATCCGGGCATTTGCTGCTGGTGGCCAGCAGCGAGCTGCCGGTGGCGTTCTACACCGGTACGTTGACCGCCAGCCTGGGTATCCTGATTTTCAGCGTACTGCTGTGGCTAGTCATCGCCCGGCAGATCAAACGCTTGATCACGCGCCCCATCCATGAGCTGGAAGAGCTGTCCCGCCAGGTCACCCGCGAAGAGAACTACGCCCTGCGCGCCGGCCGCGGCAACCGCGATGAAATCGGCAGCCTGGCCGAGGCCTTCAATACCATGCTGTCGCGTATCGAAGCCCGCGCACAGCAGCTCAAGCGCGCGCGGGACGACTCCCAGGCCGCCTATTCCCAGGCCCAGGGCCTGGCCGAGGAGACGCGCCACACCAACCGCAAGCTGGAACTGGAAGTCCAGGTGCGCAGCAAGATCGAGAAAAAACTCACCGGTTTCCAGAATTACCTGAACAGCATCATCGACTCCATGCCGTCGGCGCTGATCGCCCTGGATGAGCAGCTCTATGTCACCCAGTGGAACCAGGAAGCCAGCGCGCTTTCCGGTACGCGCCTCGACGAAGCCTTGAATCAGCCGATCTACCTCGCCTTCCAACCCCTCAAGCCGTACCTGCCGCAAATCAAGGCTACCGTCGAGCAACACACGGTGGAACGCATCGAGCGGGTCACCTGGATCAAGGACGATGAGCCCAAGCATTACGCCCTGACCTTCTACCCGCTGACGGGCGGTGCCGGGCGCGGCGTGGTGATCCGTATCGATGACATCACCCAGCGCCTGTCCCTGGAAGAAATGATGGTGCAGTCGGAAAAAATGCTTTCCGTCGGCGGGCTCGCGGCCGGCATGGCCCATGAGATCAACAACCCGTTGGGAGCGATCCTGCATAACGTGCAAAACATCCGCCGCCGCTTGTCGCCCGACCTGCCCAAGAACCTGGAACAGGCCGAGCAGGTTGGCATCGACCTGGACACGGTCAACCGTTACCTGCAAAGCCGCGAAGTGCCGCAGCTGCTCGACGGCATCCAGCAAGCCGGCGCGCGGGCGGCGAAGATCGTGACCCATATGCTCAGTTTCAGCCGCCGCAGCAATCGGCAAATGGCGCCTTGCGACTTGCCGGCCCTGATCGACCAGGCCGTGGAAATTGCCGGTAATGACTTCGACCTCGCCATCGGCTTCGACTTCAAGGGCCAGGCGATCATCCGCCAATTCGACCCGCAACTGGGCCCGGTGCCCGGCACCGCCAACGAGCTGGAGCAGGTGTTGCTCAACCTGCTGAAAAACGCCGCCCAAGCCATTCACCTGCGCGGGGACGATCGCGAGCCGGGACGCATCATCCTGCGCACTCGCCTTAATCCGCCCTGGGCCGAAATCCAGGTGGAAGACAACGGTATCGGCATGAGCGAAAACGTGCGCAAACGCACGTTCGAGCCATTCTTCACCACCAAGGAGATCGGCCAGGGCACCGGGCTTGGGCTGTCGGTGTCGTACTTCATCATCACCAACAACCATAAGGGCCAGATGGAGGTGCACTCCACCCTGGGCCAAGGTACCTGCTTCACCTTGCGCCTGCCCCTGGCGGGCAGCCAATTGTCCCCCGCTGAACTTACCCAACTGGAGCACTGACCATGGGCTTTCGCCTGTCGAAGATTTACACCCGTACCGGCGACCAGGGTGAAACCGGCCTCGGCGACGGTCGCCGCGTGCCCAAGGACCACCCACGGGTGGAAGCCATTGGCGAAGTCGATACGCTGAACAGTCAGTTGGGGCTGCTGCTGGCGTATCTCGAAGCACTCGGCGGGCAGCATCCAGGCTTACAGGACGTGATCGAGGTGCTTACGCCTTGCCAGCATCGATTGTTCGATCTGGGCGGCGAGTTGGCGATGCCGGAGTACAAGGCACTGAATGCGGCGGAAGTTGATCGGCTGGAAGCAGCGATTGATCGCTGGAACGAGGAAGTCGGACCGCTGGAAAACTTTATCTTGCCTGGTGGTTCAGCGCTGATTGCCCAGGCCCATGTATGCCGCAGCCTGGCGCGCAGTGCCGAGCGGCGCTGTCAGCATCTGAATGCTGTCGAGCCGTTGGAAGGGGTGGGGTTGGCGTATATCAATCGGCTGTCGGATTTGCTGTTTGTGGCGGCGCGGGTGATTGCCAAGCGCCAGGGTGTTGCAGAAGTGTTGTGGCAGGCGGCGGCGAAGCCGCACTGATGATGATTCGGTGACTGATTGGGCCTCATCGGGGTGCCCCCTCCCACATGTTGATCACATTCCAAAGTTGGAACTCGGTCGAATGTGGGAGGGGGCTTGCCCCCGATAGGGCCCTTCAGAGCACCATCAAAGCTCAGGCCAGAACGCCCGAATCCCTGCGACACCTTGAGCGCCGGCTTCCCACGCCTGCTCCCGCTGCGCAGGCCCAACCCCGCCTAACAGAAACACCGGTTTGCTGAACCCACGGATCAACTCTGCCGCCAGTTCCCAGCCCAACGGTTGGGCATCAGGATGGGTCTGGGTCGGCTGCACGGGCGACAGCGTGACAAAATCCACGTCCATCATTTCCGCCAGCGCCAGTTCTTCGGCGTTGTGGCAGGAAGCCGCCAGCCAACGATCCTTGGGCAGCGGGCGGCCCTTGCTCGCGTATTTGCGCAGTTGCGCGGCGGTCATGTGCCAGCCGGCCGCCGGAAAATCCCCCAGCCATTCAAACGGCCCCTTGAGCATCAACTGCGCCTTACCGGCGCACAGCCCCACTGCGTCCACCGCAAGGTCACGGTACTTGGGGTCATAACCGTTGGGGGCACGCAACTGAACCAGTTTGACGCCACCGGCAATGGCTTTCTGGATACCACGCAACAATGTCGGGGTTTCCAGCTCGCCCGGGGTGATCAGGTATTCGGCGGGCAGGCGTGCGGCGGCAACGATCGGCGCATTGGCTGCCGGAAACTCATAGTTGAGCAAATCCCGTTGGGCCACCCACGCCAGCGGCTGCCCTTCAGCACCATGGGGCTCGCCGGTAAAGGCCGAGACTTCCCAGACATCCAGCAACACCTGCTTGTCCGGGTAGTCATGCTGCACCTTGATCAGTGGCCGCGCCGTGGTGACCTGGATACCCAGCTCTTCCTGCAACTCGCGGGACAGCGCGGTGGCGACCGACTCGTCGGCCTCCACCTTGCCGCCAGGAAACTCCCAGAGACCGCCCTGATGCTGGGTATCGGCGCGGCGCGCCAGCAGGATCCTGCCATCGACGCCGCGGATCACCGCTGCTGCTACATGCACTCGTTTCACGCCACTGTCTCCCTTACAAGCCTTGAGCTGCCCTTTGCAGGAGCGAGCCTACTCGCGAAAAACGCCCAGGCACCGCGTGCATCCAGAATGTCCGCGTTATCGTTGACGTTCTTCGCGAGCAAGCTCGCGCCTACGAGGTAACGTTCGTTTTCAGGTGCGGTATTCCGCATTGATCTTCACGTATTCGTGGGACAGGTCGGTGGTCCAGATGGTTTCGCTGCAGTTACCACGCCCCAGTTCGATGCGGATGGTGATTTCTTCCTGCTGCATCACCGCCGAGCCCTGGGCTTCGGTGTAGGTCTCGGCGCGCGCGCCACCGCTGGCGATGCATACGTCGCCGAGGAACACGTCGATCTTGCTCACATCCAGGTCCGGCACGCCGGCACGACCGACGGCGGCGAGGATACGCCCCCAGTTCGGGTCGGAGGCGAACAGTGCGGTCTTGATCAGTGGCGAATGGGCCACGGTATAACCGACATCCAGGCATTCCTGGTGGTTGCCGCCGCCGTTGACTTCAACCGTGACGAACTTGGTTGCGCCTTCGCCGTCACGCACGATGGCCTGGGCCACGTCCATGCACACTTCGAACACCGCCTGCTTCAATGCAGTAAACAGCGGCCCGTTGGCTTCGGTGATTTGCGGCAGGTTGGCTTGGCCAGTGGCGATCAGCATGCAGCAATCGTTGGTGGAGGTATCGCCATCAATGGTGATGCGGTTGAACGACTTGTTGGCGCCATCCAGGATCAGGCGTTGCAGCACATCGCGGGAAACTTTGGCGTCGGTGGCAATGTAGCCGAGCATGGTGGCCATGTTCGGGCGAATCATGCCCGCACCTTTGCTGATGCCGGTCACGGTGACCGTCACGCCTTCGTGCACAAACTGACGGCTTGCACCTTTGGGCAGCGTGTCGGTGGTCATGATCCCAGTGGCGGCGGCCGCCCAGTTATCCACAGACAGGTCATCCAACGCGGCTTGCAGGGCCGCTTCGATTTTTTCCACGGGCAGCGGCTCGCCGATCACGCCGGTGGAGTACGGCAGTACCTGGCTGGCGTCCACGCCGGTCAGTTGCGCCAGCTTGGCGCAAGTACGGGCGGCGGCAACCAGGCCAGGTTCACCGGTGCCGGCGTTGGCATTGCCGGTGTTGGTCAACAGGTAACGAATCGGGCCGGCCACGCGCTGCTTGGCCAGGATCACCGGCGCGGCGCAGAAGGCGTTGAGGGTGAACACACCAGCGACGGTCGAGCCTTCGGCACAGCGCATCACCACCACGTCCTTGCGCCCCGGGCGTTTGATGCCGGCCGAAGCGATACCGAGTTCAAAACCGGCAACCGGGTGCAAAGTGGGCAAAGGACCAAGACCAACAGCCATGAATGCGCTCCTTAAAAATAGGTGGTGTCTGTGCCGTCGCGTTCGACGGTAGGAATTAATGGCAAAACGCCGCGACGGCTGATGCCGGTCGCGGCGCGGGGTGTTGCAGCGTCAGGCGAAAATCTTAGTTGATTTCGCCGTGGCAGTGTTTGAACTTCTTGCCCGAACCGCACCAGCACAGCTCGTTACGGCCCAGCTTCTGCTCGTTGCGCACGGGGGTCTGGGCCAGGGCCACATCGACCTCCTCGCCCAACACCTCAGGAGCCTCGAGACCTGGCGCTTCGTCATGCTGGAATTGCATGCGCGCAGCCAAGGCCTCCGCTTCCTGGCGCAGGCGAGCTTCTTCCTCGACCGGATCTTCGCGACGCACCTGGACGTGGGACAACACGCGAATCGAATCGCGCTTGATCGAATCCAGCAGCTCGGAGAACAGCGTGAACGACTCGCGCTTGTACTCCTGCTTAGGGTTCTTCTGGGCATAGCCACGCAGGTGGATGCCATGACGCAGGTGGTCCATGGTCGACAGGTGGTCTTTCCACAGGTCATCCAGCACGCGCAGTACGATTTGTTTTTCGAAAGTACGCAGGGCTTCGGCGCTCGCCTGCTCTTCTTTCTCGTTGTACGCGGCCAGCAGCTCGGTCATGAGCTTCTCGCGCAGGGTTTCCTCGTACAGGTGGTCGTCTTCGTCGAGCCATTGCTGGACCGGCAAGTCAACACCGAAGTCGCTCTTCAACGCAGCTTCCAGACCGGCAACATCCCACTGCTCAGGCAGGGACTGTGGCGGAATGTGCGCGCTGACGGTGGCGTTGAGCACGTCCTGGCGGAAATCGGCAATGGTCTCGCCAATGTTGTCGGCGGCCAGCAACGTGTTACGCATGTGATAGATCACTTTACGCTGTTCGTTGTTGACGTCATCGAACTCGAGCAGTTGCTTACGAATGTCGAAGTTACGACCTTCTACCTTGCGCTGGGCCTTCTCGATGGCGTTGGTCACCATGCGGTGCTCGATCGCTTCACCGGACTGCATGCCCAGGGCCTTCATGAAGTTCTTCACCCGATCCGAGGCGAAGATACGCATCAGGCTGTCTTCCAGCGACAGGTAGAAACGGCTGGAACCGGCGTCACCCTGACGACCGGCACGACCACGCAGCTGGTTGTCGATACGGCGCGACTCGTGGCGCTCGGAAGCGATCACCTGCAGGCCACCGGACTCCAGCACCGCCTGGTGGCGTTTCTGCCAGTCGGCCTTGATCTGGGCGATCTGCTCAGGGGTCGGGTTGTCCAGGGACGCAACTTCCACTTCCCAGTTGCCGCCCAACAGGATGTCGGTACCACGACCGGCCATGTTGGTGGCGATGGTCAGCGCGCCTGGGCGGCCGGCCTGGGCGATGATCTCGGCTTCTTTTTCGTGGAACTTGGCGTTGAGGACCTTGTGCTCGATGCCTTCCTTATTGAGCAGGTTGGACACATGCTCGGAAGTCTCGATGGTGGCGGTACCCACCAGGATCGGACGACCCTGGGCCATGCCGTCCTTGATGTCATTGATGATCGCCGCGTATTTCTCTTCGGCGGTCAGGAACACCAGGTCGTTGAAGTCTTTACGCGCCAATGGCTTGTTCGGCGGAATGACCACCACCGACAGACCGTAGATCTGGTGGAACTCGAACGCTTCGGTGTCGGCGGTACCGGTCATGCCGGACAGCTTGTTGTACAGACGGAAGTAGTTCTGGAAAGTCGTGGACGCCAACGTCTGGCTTTCAGCCTGGATGTTGAGCATTTCCTTGGCTTCGATGGCCTGGTGCAGGCCTTCGGACAGACGACGACCCGGCATGGTACGGCCGGTGTGTTCGTCAACCAGTACGACCTGGCCGTCCTGGACGATGTATTCGACGTTGCGATGGAACAGCTTGTGGGCGCGCAGGCCAGCATACACGTGGGTCAACAGGCCCAGGTTGTGTGCCGAGTACAGGCTTTCGCCCTCGGCCAGCAGGCCGATCTGGGTCAGCATGTCTTCGACGAACTGGTGGCCGGCTTCGTTGAGTTCGACCTGGCGGGTCTTCTCGTCGATGGTGAAGTGACCTTCTTTGGTCACCACGCCTTCCACTTCCTCGATGTGCTGCTCCAGGCGCGGGATCAACTTGTTGATCTCGGTGTACAGGCGCGAGCTGTCTTCGGCCTGGCCGGAGATGATCAGCGGGGTACGGGCTTCGTCGATGAGGATGGAGTCGACTTCGTCGATGACGGCAAAGTTGAGTTCACGCTGGAATTTTTCTTCCATGCTGAACGCCATGTTGTCGCGCAGGTAGTCGAAGCCGAATTCGTTGTTGGTACCGTAGGTGATGTCGGCAGCGTAGGCCGCGCGTTTTTCTTCCGGCGGTTGGAACGGCGTCACGACACCGACGGTCAGGCCGAGGAATTCATACAGCGGGCGCATCCAGTTGGCGTCCCGGCGGGCCAGGTAGTCGTTCACCGTCACAACATGCACGCCCTTGCCGGACAGTGCGTTGAGGTAAACACCCAGGGTCGCCACCAGGGTCTTGCCTTCACCGGTACGCATTTCGGCAATCATGCCTTCATGCAAGGTCATGCCGCCGATCAACTGGACGTCGAAGTGGCGCATGCCCATGACGCGCTTACCGGCTTCACGGGCAACCGCAAAGGCTTCGGGGAGCAGCTTGTCGAGGGTTTCACCTTTGGCTATGCGGGCCTTGAACTCTTCGGTCTTGGCGCGCAATTGCTCGTCCGAAAGGGCAACCATCTGCTCTTCGAAGGCATTGACCAGCTGCACCGTCTTGAGCATGCGTTTGACTTCGCGCTCATTCTTGCTTCCAAAAAGTTTCTTTAACAAAGGCGCAAACATATCGGCAGGTTCTTCCACACATAGGGATGGAGGGCGCACCGTGAGTGGCCCGAGCAGCCCTCACGGCCGCATGCGAACGCGCATTCTACCCGGAATCGTGGGTGAGGAAAGTGGCGTTGTTCCCCGATGCTGGCATGGTGCTGTGAGAGGGCTTGTTTAAAATAAGGGCTTTTGCTGGAACTTCAACCCATGGAGCCCAGAAGTTATCTATTGATTTCACGGGTAAAGCCTCGCCAATGCATTGCCTGGGGGTGCCTGGGCGGATTCTGCTAAGATGGCCGCTCTGTTACTTTAGGTGTCTGATCATGGCATTTCGCCCTCTTACAGCCCGCGCGCCCAGCGTGTTGCTTCGCGAAGCCAAGCCGTTGAAAGCCATCTTCGGCCATGCGCAACGCTTGGGCCATTTGCAACGCCTGCTTGAAACCCAACTGCAACCTGCCGCGCGGGAACACTGTCATGTGGCCTCCTGGCGCGAAGGCAACCTGCTGCTAATTGTCACAGATGGCCATTGGGCAACACGCCTGCGCTATCAGCAAAAACGCCTGCAACGGCAATTGATGGCCTTCGATGAGTTCGCCAGCCTGACGCGGATCCAGTTCAAGGTGCAACCGCCAACCGTGCAGCAAGGCGCGGTCGGGCACACAATCAATTTATCGGTGAACGCGGCCGAGACCATTCAAGCCACGGCCGACGGCATCAGCGACCCGGGCTTGCGCGCGGCACTGGAGCGCCTGGCCGCGCATGCCAAGCCCAAGCCCTGATCCGTTATTTGCGCTTGCTCCCCCCCAGTAAAGACCCCAACAAGCCCCGCACCAATTGCCGCCCCATCTGATTGGCGGCTTGCTGCATGGCGGACTTGAGCGCCTTGCCCGCCGCGGTCCCCAGGAACGCACCGGCCTTATCGGTAAAGCTCGGCTCCTGGGCTGCAGGCGTGGACGCCTCGGCAGGCCCCAATTCCTTGCGCGCCATCAGTACTTCATAGGCCGACTCTCGATCAATCGGCTTGTCATAACGGCCTTGCAACGGCGAACTGGCGACCAAGGCGGCACGTTCACCTTCACTGAGCGGCCCGATCCGCGATTGTGGCGGTGCGACCAACACGCGTTGGACGACTTCCGGTGTGCCTTTTTCCTGCAAGGTGCCCACCAATGCCTCGCCCGTACCCAGCTCTGTCAGGACCGCCAAGGCATCGAACGCAGGGTTGGGGCGAAAGCCGTCCGCCACCGCTCGCAGGGATTTCTGCTCTTTAGTGGTGAACGCACGCAACCCATGCTGGATACGCAGGCCCAGTTGCGCCAGCACCGCATCAGGCAAATCGCCAGGGGATTGGGTGACGAAATACACCCCCACCCCCTTGGAGCGAATCAATCGAACCACTTGTTCCAGGCGGTCCTGCAAGGCCTTGGGCGTGTCGGCGAATAATAAGTGGGCCTCGTCAAAAAACAGCGCCAGCAGCGGTTTGTCCGCATCGCCGCGCTCCGGCAGCTGTTCAAACAACTCCGCCAGCAGCCACAGCAGAAAGGTCGCATAGACCTTCGGCGCGTCATGCACCAGGCGGCTGGCGTCCAGCAAATGGATGCGTCCGCGTCCGTCGCTGGCAGGCTGCAAAATATCCTCAAGCTGCAGGGCCGGCTCGCCAAACAAGGCTTCGGCACCCTGCTGCTCCAGCACCGCCAGGCGCCGCAACAATGCCTGGCTGGAACCCGTGGTCATCAGCGCGGCATCTTCCCCCAGCAGTTCCGGGTGATAGCGTAGGTGGTTGAGCAGTGCCTTGAGGTCCTTGAGGTCCAGCAGCAACAGGCCTTCGCGATCTGCCACCTTGAATGCCGCGTAGAGCGCCGACTGCTGGCTGTCCGTCAACTCCAGCAGGCTGCCGAGCAACAGCGGGCCCATTTCGCTGATAGTGGTGCGCAAGGGATGACCAGACTGGCCATGAATGTCCCACAGCGTGACCGGATACGCCTTGCTCGTGTAATGAAGAAAGGGCATGCCGGCGATGCGTTCGGCCACCTTGCCCAGCGGGTTCGCCGCAGCGCCCAGGCCACAGAGGTCACCCTTTATATCGGCGGCAAATACCGCCACGCCCGCATCACTGAACGCCTCGGCCAGGCGTTGCAGCGTGACGGTCTTGCCCGTGCCGGTGGCGCCAGCAATCAACCCGTGGCGGTTGGCCAGGCGCATGGCCTGGGCGATGGGCTGGTCGTCGGGACCGGCACCAATAAGGAGTTGCGAGGAATCAGGCATTTCGTCACCTATGGTTAATCTTTCGTGCCGCCAGTCGATACAGACAGATGTGAGACCCACAAAGTCTAAAAATAGGTCAGATAGTTCCTACAGGGACCCACAGAGCTATCGCCAAGAAGTATCACACCTTTTTTGACACTGCCATTTTGCGCCTCCCACAAGGACGCGCTTCGGATATAAAGACCTTAGCGGACCCTTCAAGCCATGAATAAAAATCTGCGTTTCAGCCATAAAATCCTGCTTGCAGCCTCCCTTATCGTCATTGCCGCCTTCGCGCTGTTTACCCTCTACAACGACTACCTGCAACGCAACGCGATTCGCGACGACCTGAATAACTACCTGCATGAAATGGGCGATGTCACCGCCAGCAACATTCAAACCTGGCTCACCGGGCGCATTGCGTTGGTGGAAAACGCTGCGCAAAACATCGCCATCAATCCCGAACCAAGCGTGGTTGCCAGCCTGCTGGAACAGAAAGCCCTGACCTCTGCATTCATGGCGACCTACGTGGGCGACAGCAAAGGCGCCTTCACCATCCGTCCCGACACCAAGATGCCGGACGGCTTCGACCCGCGCGTTCGCCCCTGGTACAAAGGCGCCCAGAACAGCAACGGTTCGACCCTGACCGAACCCTACATCGATGCCGCAACCGGGCAATTGATCATCTCCATCGCCACCCCCAGCGCCAAGGGCAGCCAGAGCATCGGCGTGGTCGGCGGCGACCTGAGCCTGCAAACCCTGGTGGACAACATCGCAGCCTTGAACTTCGGCGGCATGGGCTATGCGTTCCTGGTCAGCGCCGACGGCAAAGTGTTGGTGCACCCGGACAAAAACCTGGTGATGAAGACCCTGGCGGACGTCTACCCGACACACACACCCAAAATCAGCGGTGATTTCAGTGAGGTCCAAGCCAATGGCAAAGACAACATCGTGACCTTCACGCCAATCAAAGGGCTGCCATCGGTGAACTGGTACCTGGGTATTTCGGTGGATAAAGACAAATCCTTCGCCATGCTCAGCGAATTCCGTACCTCGGCCGTCATCGCTACCGTCATTGCCGTGGTGATCATCATCGCCCTGCTGGGCATGCTGATTCGCGTCTTGATGCAACCGCTGCACGTGATGACCCGTGCCATGCAGGACATCGCCGACGGTGAGGGTGACCTGACCCGCCGGCTGACCATCCAGAACCACGACGAGTTCGGTATCCTGGGGAATGCGTTCAACCGCTTCGTGGAACGCATTCATACATCGATTCGCGAAGTGTCCTCGGCCACCGAGCACGTCAACGAAGTGGCCCTGCGGGTGGTCAGCGCCTCCAACTCGTCAATGGTCAACTCCGACGAGCAGGCCAACCGTACCAACAGCGTTGCCGCCGCCATCAACGAGCTAGGGGCCGCAGCCCAGGAAATCGCCCGCAACGCTGCGCAAGCATCCAACCAGGCCAGCGATGCGCGGCAGTTGGCCGAAGACGGTCAACAGGTGGTTGATCGCAACATCAAGGCGATGACCCAGCTTTCCGCGATGATCAGTACCTCAAGCAGCAATATCGAAGCACTTAACAGCAAGACGGTGAATATCGGCCAGATTCTTGAGGTAATCACCAGTATTTCCCAGCAAACCAACCTGCTGGCACTCAACGCCGCCATCGAAGCGGCGCGTGCCGGGGAAGCCGGACGCGGGTTTGCGGTGGTCGCCGATGAGGTGCGCAACCTCGCGCATCGCACCCAAGAGTCGGCGCAGCAGGTGCAGACCATGATCGAGGAGCTGCAAATCGGCGCCCGAGACTCGGTCAGCACCATGAGCGAAAGCCAGCGCCACAGCCTCGACAGTGTGGAAATCGCCAACCTGGCCGGCGAACGCTTGAACAGCGTGACCCAGCGCATCGGTGAGATCGACGGGATGAACCAGTCCGTCGCCACCGCCACCGAGGAGCAGACTTCGGTCGTGGAGTCGATCAACATGGACATCACCGAGATCAATACGCTTAACCAGGAAGGCGTGGAAAACCTGCAATCAACCCTGCGCGCGTGCTCGGACCTGGAACAGCAGGCGGCGCGGCTGAAGCAACTGGTGGGTAGTTTCCGCATCTGACAGGCAGCCCTCTCGCTCGCGATAGCGCAGTATCAGCCGGTGATGTATTGACTGAACCACGGCTATCGCGAGTGAACCCTCTCCCACACTGACGCTGTTCAAACTCGATCGCACCGTGCATCCCCAATCTCGATCGAACATCTATCCTTACCTCAGGTCCACGTTAGGAGAGCAACGGATAGGAGGGATGTTCATCGTGCACATTGCGGACATAACCATGTTCTACGCCCCTGCCAGCGGTGGCGTACGCACTTATCTCGACGCCAAGCATCGGCGTCTGGCGCTCAAGCCCGGCATTCGCCACAGCCTGTTGATCCCCGGCGCGCACTTGAGCGAACAGGATGGGATCTTCAAGGTGCCGGCGCCTGCCCTGCCCTTCGGCAAAGGCTATCGCTTCCCCCTTCGGCTCGCGCCCTGGCGAAATGTCCTGCATGACTTACAGCCCGATCTGATCGAAGTTGGCGATCCCTACCTGACCGCCTGGGCGGCACTGGATGCGCGGCGCCAGCTGGATGTGCCGGTCATCGGCTTCTACCATTCCGATTTACCGCTGCTGGTGAGCAACCGCATGGGGCCTTGGTTTACCCCTAATGTCGAGGCGTATGTCAGCAAGCTCTACGGCAATTTCGATCGGGTATTGGCGCCGAGCCAAGTGATGGCCGACAAGCTCATCGGGCTTGGGGTCAGGAATGTGTTCGTGCAGCCGCTGGGTGTCGACCTGCAGACCTTCACGCCGGCCGTGCGCGACCCCGGCTTGCGCGCCGAACTGGGGATTGATGAAGACACCCGCCTGCTGATCTTCGCCGGGCGAGGTTCCAAGGAAAAAAACCTGCCGGTGCTGCTCAAGTGCATGAAGCGCCTGGGGGATGGCTACCACTTACTGTTAGTGGGCTCTGGCATGCCGGCCAGCGTACCGGACAACGTCACGGTGATCGATGGGTTCCGCCCCGCCCTCCATGTCGCCCGGTTGATGGCCAGTGCCGACGCGCTGCTGCATGCCGGAGACCAGGAAACCTTCGGCCTGGTGATCCTGGAGGCCATGGCCTGCGGTATCCCGGTCGTTGCCGTGGCGGCCGGTGCGTTCACTGAGATTGTCGACGAGCGCTGCGGCCTGCTCTGCGCGCCCAACCACCCCAAAGCGATGGCCGATGCCGTGCGCGAGTTGTTCGGCACCGATAGTCGGCGCCTGGGGGAGCAGGCACGACGCCATGTCGAACAGCATTACGCCTGGGACACGGTGGTCGATAGCCTGCTGGGTCATTACTACGCGGTGCTGGGCCGCCACAAACCGATGCTCGCCCATGGTTGAGCGCTCGGTTTTACTGGTGCTGCACGATGTCGCGCCGCACACCTGGACCGACTATCGCCCATTCGTCGAAGCTGTCGACGCCTTGGGCGCCGTGCCGATGACCTGGCTGGTGGTGCCGGACTTTCATCATCGTGACGCCCTGGCCGCCCACACTGATTTCCGACGGTTGCTCGACACCCGCGTCGCCAAGGGCGATGAACTGACGTTGCACGGCTACTACCATTGCGACGATCAACCGCCACCGCGCTCGCCAAAAGAGTGGTTCATGCGCCGGGTCTATACCCATGAAGGCGAGTTCTACCAACTGCCCCAGGTCCAGGCCTTGCAGCGTATTACCGATGGCATCGAGGTGTTCCAACGCAATGGCTGGCCGCTGCAGGGCTTCGTCGCCCCTGCCTGGCTGATGAGCCAGGGCACTCGCCAGGCACTACGCCAATTACCCCTGAGCTACACCAGCGACCCGCAGCACCTGTATCGCCTGCCCGACTTCACCGCGCTCAATGCGCCGGGGCTGGTGTGGAGCGGGCGCAGCGCCTGGCGCCGTGGCTTGTCCAAAGTCCTCAGCGACCGACGTGAGCAACACTGGCAAACAGCCCCGGTCATTCGCCTGGGGTTACACCCGGTGGACATGCGCCATGAGTTTTCCCGCCGTTATTGGCTGGACACCCTGCAACGCCTGTTGAACGCCGGACGCATCCCACTGACCAAGGCCGCGTGGCTGGCGATGCAACCGTGAGCCGATTGATCTGGCTGTTGCTCGCCCTGCTGGTCGCGCTGGTGATTCCCGTGGGATTGGGGGGCAGCGAAACCATAACGCGCCTTCGGCAATTCCCCTTGCCGCTGCTGTTGCTGATGTTTGTCATGATTGTCCTGTGCTGGCTGATCAACAGCCTGCGCATCCGCTTATTGCTGGGCATGCACCGTGGCCGGTTGGGGCGACTTAAATGCCTTGGGGTGGTGATCTCGACTGAGTTCGCCATGTGCGCTACACCCGGTGGCAGCGGTGGGCCGCTGACCTTGATGGCCTTGCTGGCACGCCACGGTATACGCCCGGCCCACGGCAGCGCGGTATTCGCCATGGACCAGTTGAGCGACTTGCTGTTTTTTCTTTGTGCGCTGGTGGGGATCGCGTTGTACGCGCTGTTCCACAGCCTCAATCCACGCCTGGAATGGTTGCTGGGGCTCAGCGCCGTATCGATGACCGGGGGCGTTGTCAGTTGCCTGCTCATGGTGCGATTTCATCGGCGCCTGATTCGCCTGATAGGCCTGGCACTCAAGGCCCTAAAGGTTCGGGCCACGACACGGCGGCGCTGGGCACGCCGGCTGCTGCATTTTCTAGCGGCATTCAGTGACACGCTGAAACTGCCTTGGCACACACTGGTGGCAGTGTTCGCGCTGACCAGTCTGCATTGGCTATTGCGTTACAGCGTGCTGTACCTGGCGCTACGCGGGCTGGGCGGCGATGTGCAGTGGGCCTGGAGCTTCCTGATCCAGATGCTGTCTTTGACGGCGGGGCAATTCAGCCTGTTACCGGGCGGTGCCGGCGCGGCGGAACTGACGTCGGCGGCCTTGCTGGCGCCCATGGTGGGCAAATCCACCGCCGCGGCGGCGATTTTGATCTGGCGGGCGGTGACCTATTACTTCTATCTGTTGGCCGGTGGGCCGGTGTTTGTGCTGATGGTTGGCAAACCACTGCTCAAGCGTCTTTTTCAGGGTAAGCAGGTTGCTCCTGCAACTGCTCCCATAACTGGGCAGCCCCTGGGAAGTCCGTACCATCCTCGGCATCCAGCGCATCCGGGTCATAGCGACTCAGACACCCCTCGCCCAACGTAGCGGGCGCCTTGGATGTGGCTTTATCGAGCGGGTCGGTCATGGGCTTGTCCTCTTATGCCGATCAATAAAAAGGGCCTGCGACGATTTAACGCCCAGGCCCTTCTTTGTTCAATCAAAACACGATGATCAGAACACGACCGTCTTGTTGCCGTGCACCAGCACGCGGTCTTCCAAGTGATAACGCAGGCCACGGGCCAGCACCATCTTCTCGACGTCGCGGCCGAAACGCACCATGTCTTCAATGCTGTCGCTATGGCTGACACGCACCACGTCCTGCTCAATGATCGGGCCGGCGTCCAGCTCCTCGGTCACGTAGTGGCAGGTTGCGCCAATCAACTTCACACCACGCAGGGAAGCCTGGTGATAAGGCTTGGCACCGACGAACGACGGCAGGAAGCTGTGGTGGATATTGATGACCTTGCCGGCGTATTCGCGGCACAGGTCCGGTGGCAGGATCTGCATATAGCGCGCCAGTACCACCACATCAGCGTCATGCTGCTTGACCAGGCGGGAGACCTCGGCGAACGCGGGCTCCTTGTCCTGTGGGTTGACCGGTACGTGGTAGTACGGGATGCCATGCCACTCGACCATGCTGCGCAGGTCGTCATGGTTGGAGATCACACAGGCAATCTCACAGTCCAGTTCATCGCTGTGCCAGCGGTGCAGCAAGTCAGCCAGGCAGTGGGATTCGCGGCTGGCCATCAGCACCACGCGTTTTTTCTGCTCGGTGTCGGTGATGCGCCAGGTCATCGAAAACTCTTCGGCGATCGGCGCAAACGCCTCACGAAAAGCTTCAAGACCAAAGGGCAGCGTATCGGCACGAATTTCGTGACGCATGAAGAACCAACCGCTGAGATTGTCCGAGTGATGGCTCGCCTCGGTGATCCAGCCGTTGTGGGAAGCCAGAAAGTTACTGACTTTGGCAACGATGCCAACCCGGTCCGGGCAAGCTATCACCAGCCGAAAAGTGCGCATTAGGGGGGAACTCCAGAACTTCGCAAAGGCCGCTATTCTAGCGATTACGCAGAAAAACTGCAGTATTCCTTGAGGCTTATTCTGACAGCCCGGCCTGGCCACAGCCCTTAATAGCGTAAGGTTTTAGCACTGCTATATGAAGATGCATGGGCAAGCACGTGCAGTTGCGAGGGAAATTAACGAGATTATCTATAGCCGTGCCCTCTACTAATTAACTCAATTGCATCGCTTTGCCACAAACATTCAAAGTAATTCACATAAATGCATTCTTAAATGTTTACTTGATGAAATTGCCTGACTATTATTGGGCCACTATCCCTGTCAATCAGCGCTCTACATAAGGTAGTCCACATGTCTCTGATCAACGAATACCGTGCCACCGAAGAAGCTATCAAAGAACTGCAAGCCCGTTTGAAGAACCTGTCCCAAGACGACAAGCTGCAAACCGAGCTGGAATTCGAAGGCAAACTGCGCACCCTGATGGGCGAATACTCCAAATCCCTGCGTGACATCATTGCGCTGCTGGATCCAGAATCGAAAGTTAAAGCACCACGTGGCGCCGTAAAAACTACCGGCACCAAGCGTGCTCGTAAGGTCAAGCAATACAAAAACCCACACAACGGCGAAGTGATTGAAACCAAAGGCGGCAACCACAAGACGCTGAAAGAGTGGAAAGCCAAGTGGGGCGCTGACGTGGTTGAAGGTTGGGCTACCCTGCTGGGCTAAGCCTTGCCAGGCTTGCGCCTGATACGCGACACATTAAAAACGCCAGCTTGCTGGCGTTTTTTATTGCCTGCAGATTCTGCAATTAGCTGACTACAGCTTCAAGCGCGCCGCTAATGCATTGGCAAACTCCTGCCATTGATCGAGCACCTGGCATTGAAACGGCGTAGCACTAACAGCCAACTCCTGGCGCGCCTGATTAAATGCTTCCAGGGTATTGGGGGCGCCCCATTGTGGATCGCTCAAACGTTGCTGACAGAAGAATTGCCAGCGTTGCTGCTCCTCACTGTTCAAGGTGTCAGGAAAGTTACGCGCTCGGTAGCGGAATAATAATTCCGGCAAACGCTGATCATCAAATGGCCACTGCTGGCTCGCTAATTGCGCAGGCTCTGCCGCTCGCACTTGCTCGCATAAACGACGATCACGATCACCGAT
Organism: Pseudomonas sp. FG86; assembly: GCF_057808775.1. Taxonomy (NCBI): domain Bacteria; kingdom Pseudomonadati; phylum Pseudomonadota; class Gammaproteobacteria; order Pseudomonadales; family Pseudomonadaceae; genus Pseudomonas; species Pseudomonas sp. FG86. Next base: position 138,799 of record NZ_JBMDIS010000009.1, read on the forward strand.
AAAACCATCGTAGAGCTGCTGCTCCGGGTCGGTCACCGGTGCAAACTCTTCATCCGCGTAAATCGCCGCCAACTTGTCGCGCCAAACTTCCTGTGCGTCAGTTAGCCGCAGCGCACGCGCCTGATAAGCGTCCATATCCAATTGCAGCCGCGCACGGTCTTGGGCACGCAGCACGTTCAACGGTGCGACCACTGGACAGCGGTTGATATGCAACAACTTGAGCGGCACCGGCAACTCGCCTTCGGCCAGTTCATCACGGCGAGTATAGAGGCGTTGGCGCAAGGTCTCGGCGTCCACGTCCAACAGGCCCTGCGGGTCGAGCCCGAGGTCGCAGACGATCAGCGCATTGCGATTGCGCGGGTGCCAAGCCAGGGGCAATACAACCCCCAGATAATGGCGTTCGGCAGAAAAACGCCCGGAGATATGCACCATCGGTTGCAGCAGGCGCACCTGGTCCATCACCCGCTGCTTGCTGCGCAGCTGGAACAGCCAGTCGTACAACTTGGGCTGTTTCTCGCGCACCAGCCGGGCCAGGGCAATGGTGGCGCGCACATCGGACAAGGCATCATGGGCCTGGCCATGCTCGATGCCATTGGCCTCGGTCAAACGCTCAAGCTTGAGCGTGACACGCCCATCCTGCTGGGGCCAGGTGATCCCTTCCGGGCGCAGCGCATAGGCGGTTCGCACCACATCGATCAAATCCCAGCGACTGTTCCCGCCCTGCCATTCACGCGCATAGGGGTCGAAAAAGTTGCGATAGAGGCTGTAGCGCGTCATCTCATCGTCAAAGCGCAGGGTGTTGTAACCAGCGCCACAGGTGCCGGGAGCCGCCAGTTCTGCATGCACCCGAGTCATGAAGTCGGCTTCGGCCAAGCCCTTTTGCGCCAGGATGCCCGGGGTAATGCCGGTAATGGCGCAGGCCGCCGGGTGAGGCAGGATATCGTCACTGGGTCGGCAATACAGGTTGACCGGTGCGCCAACCTCATTGAGGTCGAGGTCAGTGCGGATACCCGCTACCTGAAGGGGGCGATCGCTGCGCGGGTTGATGCCGGTGGTTTCATAGTCGTACCAGAAAATGGAGGTCACGGGCTGTTCCTGTGCTGAAGATCGACAAAGTCTAGGCGCTGCAAGGCGTTCGGGGCCAGCGCTACCTTAACGGTACAAACACCCAGAAAAACCTTGAATGGTTGCTTCCACCGCCGACACTGCTAGCATCCGTGTCTTCCAACTGCCCTGCACTGCCAAGGATCGCGATGCCATCAGCCCCATTGGATACCCGTTACCAGATCGAGACCCCGGAGGGCATCGACCTGCCCTTGCGCCCGGCCGGCCTGCTGCCACGCGCGCTGGCCTTTGCCTTCGACCTGGGCGTGCGCGGGCTGTTCATGGGCATCCTGCTGGTGCCTTTGGCCCTGCTCGGCAATATCGGCATAGGCCTGGGTTCGCTGCTGCTGTTCCTGGTCAGTTGGTGGTACATGGTGCTGTTTGAAGTTCTCAACCAGGGCTGCTCCCCCGGCAAGCAAGTCATGGGCCTGCGCGTGGTACAGGACGACGGCACGCCTGTTGGCTGGTCCGCTTCGCTTATCCGCAACCTGCTGCGCTTTGTCGACATGTTGCCTTTCGGTTACTTTCTCGGCGCCATCAGTTGCCTGCAACATCCTCATTTCAAACGACTGGGCGACCTGGCCGGCGGCACGCTGGTGATCTACCGTGAACACCCCCTGGCTCGTCCACAGGTGCCCCCGGCGGCGGCCCTGCGCCTGCCCTTCGCCCTGGAGCTCAGCGAACAACGTGCGATCCTGGGTTTCGCGGAACGCCAGGGCCAACTGTCGGCTGAGCGGGTACACGAACTGGCCTCAATCCTTGCAACGCCCCTGCAAGTATCCCCGGCTCGCGCCGTGGAGCAGCTCAATGGCGTGGCGCGTGGCTTACTGGGGCCGACATGAAGCAGAGCCTGTTCGAAAGTCGTCATCAAGCACAATGGCAAGCCTTCGCCGAGCAACTGAAGCAGTTGGAGCAAGGCAACGCCAAGGCCGGTGATGTGGCCGACTTCCCTCATCAATATCGACGCTTGTGCCAACATCTCGCCCTGGCCCAGGAGCGTGGCTACAGCAGCTACCTGGTGGACCCGTTGCAACAGCTGGCACTGCGCGGCCACCAACAGTTGTACCGCCATCGCAGCCAGTTGGGGGCTAACCTGTTGAGTTTCGTCCTGGCCGACTTCCCTCGGCTGGTGCGTGAACAATGGCGTTTCGTATTGATCGCCAGCCTGCTGTTTTTCGGCAGCCTGGTGGGTATCGCGCTGCTGGTGTACCTGTTCCCCGAGCTGATCTACAGCATCGTCAGCCCCCAGCAGGTGGCCGAGATGCAAAGCATGTACGACCCCGATGCCAGTCGCCTGGGCCGCGTCGCCGACCGCGCCTCCAGTGAAGACTGGATGATGTTCGGCTACTACGTGATGCATAACATCGGCATCGCCTTCCAGACCTTTGCCGCCGGCTTGCTGTTCGGGCTGGGCAGCGTGTTCTTCCTGATTTTCAACGGCCTGATCATCGGTGCCGTCTCCGGGCACCTCACTGAAATCGGCTATGGCCAGACTTTCTGGTCATTCGTCATCGGCCATGGCGCATTCGAACTCAGCGCCATTGCCCTGGCCGGCGCGGCGGGCTTGCAGTTGGGCTGGGCGCTGATCGCTCCCGGCCGGTTGACCCGTGGCGAGGCCCTGCGGCTGGCAGCGCACAAAAGCGTGCAGATGCTCTGCGGTGTCATGGCCTTCCTGCTGATCGCAGCCTTTATCGAAGCCTACTGGTCATCCATTACCTCGGTCGCTCACTGGGTGAAATACCTGGTTGGTGCCGGGCTCTGGCTACTGGTGGCCGCCTACCTGATCCTTGCCGGACGGACTCATCATGCGCCTGAGTGATGCCAGCGTCGTGATTCGTCCCCGTACGACCTGGGAAGCCATGGACCTTGGCGTATTAATGGCCCGGGAACACCGCCTGTTGTTAATGGCCAGTTGGGCCATCGTCACCCTCCCGGTGTTCATCCTGTTGACCGCGCTACTGTGGCAATCCCCGTCCACGGCCATATTCCTGTTCTGGTGGTTAAAGCCCGCCTTCGACCGCCTGCCATTGCATATCCTGTCCAAAACCTTGTTTGGCGAGACGCCCAGCCTCAAGCAGGCCGTGCGCCAATGGCCGCGACTGCTCAAGGGCCAGTTGCTGGCCAGCCTGACCTGGCGGCGGTTCAGCCTGAGCCGCAGCTTTGTGATGCCGGTTAGCCAACTCGAAGGCCTGGATGGCCCGGCACGCCAAAAACGCCTGGGTGTATTGCAGCAACACAACGCCGGGGCCGCACGCTGGTTGACCATCCTAGGCGTGCATCTGGAGATTGGTCTCTGGTTTGGCTGCATGGCGCTGTTCTATCTATTGATTCCACAGCAGCTTGAACTGGCCTGGGACTGGCAACGCCTGGCGCTGGCGGGCGATTCAGAAGGGCTATGGCTGGAGCACCTGGGCAACGCCTTCTATGCGCTGATCCTGGTGTTCTGGGAACCGATCTACATCGCTTGCGGCTTCAGCCTCTATCTCAACCGCCGCACCGTGCTGGAGGCCTGGGACCTGGAGCTGGTATTCCGCCGCCTGCGCCAACGCTTGAGCAGTGTCGCGCCATTGCTGTTGCTGGTGGCCGGGCTGATGTTGCTGCCGTTCAGCCCACAGGCCCTGGCAGACAACCCCATATCACCCAAGCCACTGACGCCCCAGGCCTCCAGCCAATCGATCAAGGCGCTGCTGGACGTGCCCCCCTTCAAGAACCCGGAAACCGTCACCCACTACCGTTTTGGCGAGGATAAACCCATCGTCAAAAACAAAGAGCACGGCGACGGCAAGCTGCCGGCCTGGCTCCAGGCGCTGCTGGACAATCTCAACAGCGATACCTTCAAGCCCGTCGCCCAAGCCCTGGAAGTGCTGCTATGGAGCTTGCTGGCAGGTAGCGTGGCCTTGCTGATCTGGCGCTATCGTGATTGGCTGCGCACGTTTGTCAGCCGGCAAGTGCCACTCAAGCCTGAAATCACCAGGCCGGTGCCGTCGCAATTATTCGGCCTGGAACTGGCCACCGAAACCTTGCCAGACGATATCGCCGCTACCGCCGAACAACTCTGGGCCACCCAACCACGGGAAGCCCTTGGCCTGCTGTATCGCGGCCTGCTCAGTCGGTTATTGCACGACTTCGACCTGCCGCTGAAAAGCGCAGACACCGAGGGCCAGGTCCTGGCTCGCATTCATCAGTTGCAACAACCGCAACTGCTGGCCTTCAGCGATGATCTGACCCGTCATTGGCAGAACCTCGCCTATGGTCATCGCCTCCCACCGGCCTTGGCACAACAGCAACTGTGCCGAGATTGGCGCGCCCTGTTCAACGCGGGGGCCGCATGATGAAACAACCGTTATTGTGGGTGGGGCTGCTGCTGGCATGCCTGTTGGGAGCGGGCGGCTTGTACGCGTGGCAGAAGGCTATCCCGTATGAGCAAGTAGTGGATCGCGGTCCATCGCCGGAGGCGCTGGCCAATCCCTACCTGGCAGCCGAGCATTTCCTGCGCCAGCAAGGCCTGTCGGTGGGGCATGCCAACGGCCTTGATCGGCTTGACGACTTGCCAGCCAAGGGCCACAGCCTGTTGTTGCTAGGTGAGCGCAGCAACATGACCCCACGCCAGGTGGATCAACTGCTGGCGTGGGCCAGGTCCGGCGGGCACCTGCTGGTGGTCGCCGAAGCACTGTGGGATGAAGAGACCGGTAAGAGCGGTGACTGGCTGCTCGATCGCCTGCACATCCACCAGACATTGAGCGATGACCCTGAAGCCCCCTCCCCGGCCCCCAAGAAGAAAACGCCGGACCTGACCAAGCTCTATGTCGACAATGAAACCGCTCCGGCCTATTTCAGCTTCGATACCGACTTCAATCTCACCGACCCCAGGCATGTCGCGCAGTTTTCCGCCAACAGCGCCAGGTCCAGCCACCTGATGCAACTCGACCTCGGGCAAGGCAATGTGACGGTGGTCACTGACAGTGACCTGTGGAACAACGCGAACATCGGCAAGCACGATAACGCCTGGCTGCTGTGGTACCTGAACCAGGGCACTGACGTGACCTTGCTGTTCAACAGCGACGTGGACGATCTGTTCACCCTGCTGCTGCGCCATTTCCCCCAGGCCCTGGTCGCACTCGCCGCGCTGCTCATCCTGGCACTCTGGCACGCCGGCATGCGCCAGGGGCCGATCCAGGCGCCCGCCCCCAAGGCTCGCCGACAATTGCAGGAGCACTTGAAGGCCAGCGCCGATTTCCTCATGCGGCGCAACGGCCAAGGCACGCTGCTCCGTGCCTTGCAGCGCGATATCCTGCGCGCCGCCCGGCACCGCCACCCCGGTTTTGAACACCTCGACACCGAAGAACAGTGGCGGGTCCTTGAACACCTGACACGCCAACCCTCCCACGTCATCAATCAGGCCCTCGGCCCACTTTCGGCAAAACGGCTTTCCAGCGCCGATTTCAGCCGTCAGGTGGCATGCCTGCAAACTCTCAGGAATGCCCTATGAGCGACTTTCCAACGGCCACGGCCCTGACCAGCGAAACCCTGCAACTCGCCAGCCAGCAGGCCCAGTCCCTGCGCATTGAACTGCGCAAGGCGGTCATCGGCCAGGATCAGGTAATCGATGACGTACTCACTGCGCTGATCGCCGGTGGCCATGTGCTGCTTGAAGGCGTACCCGGGCTGGGCAAGACCTTGCTGGTGCGGGCCCTGGCCCGTTGCTTTGGCGGCGATTTCGCACGTATCCAGTTCACGCCGGACCTGATGCCCAGCGATGTCACCGGCCATGCCGTGTACGACCTGCACACCGAACAATTCAAACTGCGCAAGGGGCCGCTGTTTACCCACTTGCTGCTGGCCGATGAAATCAACCGCGCGCCAGCCAAGACCCAGGCAGCGCTGCTCGAAGCCATGCAGGAACGCCAAGTCACCCTTGAGGGCGAGGCCTTGCCGATCGGCCAGCCGTTCATGGTGTTGGCGACCCAGAACCCCATCGAGCAGGAAGGCACCTACCCGCTGCCCGAGGCCGAACTGGATCGCTTCATGCTCAAGGTACGCATGGACTATCCCGACTCCCGGCAGGAACTGGACATGGTGCGCGAAGTCACGCGTTCGTCCCGGGCCGACATGCTGGATGTCCAACCGCTGCGAGTCGTGCTGCAAGCCGGGGATGTACTGAAGTTGCAGCAGATAGCCAGTGAGCTGGCGCTGGACGAGCAAGTGCTGGACTACGCCGTGCGCCTGGCCCGGGCCACCCGCAGTTGGCCGGGGCTGACCATCGGTGCAGGTCCGCGCGCCTCCATTGCCCTGGTACGCGGTGCCCGTGCCCGAGCCCTGCTGCGCGGGGGCGAGTTCGTCACCCCGGACGACATCAAGGGCTGCGCCTTGGCGGTGCTGCGCCACCGGGTTCGTATCGCTCCCGAACTGGATATCGACGGACTGGAGGTGGACCAGGTGCTCAAGCAACTGCTGGACCAGATTCCGGCGCCTCGCCAATGAGCCGTCCATGAAGCCGACTCGTCTGCTGTTGAGCTGGCTCGGCGTGCTGCTGGGCTTGAATATCCTGCTGGGTACGGCGGCAGCGTTGCAGCTCAAGCTACCCACCAGCCTGCATTCAGTCGCCTGGGGCCTGCTGCTGGCACTGTTGCTGCTGGCACTACTGGACGCAGCTCGCCTGCACCGCCGCCCCTCCGTGCGGGTACAACGGCAGATGCCAGGCAGCCTGGCGCTGGGCCGCTGGGGAGAAGTACGCCTGAAGCTCGACCATGATTACCCACAGCCGCTGACCGTACAGGTGTTCGATCACGTCCCCGACGGCTTGAGTGTGGAGAATATGCCCCAGTCCATCGAACTGCGCCCGGGCGAATGCAGTGAATTGGGCTATCGCCTACGCCCTTTGCGGCGCGGCCATTTCAGTTTCAGTCAATGCGAGATACAGCTGCCCAGCCCCTTGGGGCTGTGGGCCGCACGACGCTTTACCCAAGCCAGCGATGCCACCCGCGTCTACCCGGATTTCGCCCGCCTGTATGGCGCCCAGCTATTGGGTGTGGATAACTGGCTGAGCCAACTGGGAGTGCGTCAACGCCAGCGACGGGGGTTGGGCCTGGAGTTTCACCAGTTGCGCGAGTTCCGCGAGGGCGACAGCCTGCGGCAGATCGACTGGAAGGCCACCGCGCGCCAACGCACGCCGATTGCCCGGGAATACCAGGACGAGCGCGACCAGCAGATCGTGTTCATGCTCGATTGTGGCCGACGCATGCGCAGCCAGGATGCCGAACTGTCCCACTTCGATCACGCACTCAACGCCTGCCTGCTGCTCAGTTATGTCGCCTTGCGCCAGGGCGATGCGGTGGGCCTGTGTACCTTTGCCTGCGACCAGCCGCGCTACCTGGCCCCCGTCAAGGGCACCGGCCAGTTGAACCTGTTGCTCAACGCCGTATACGACCTGGACACCACCCGACGCACAGCCGATTACGAGGCCGCAGCCAGTCAGTTACTGGCGCGGCAAAAACGTCGGGCATTGGTCATTGTGGTGACCAACCTGCGGGATGAGGACGATGAGGCATTACTGACAGCGGTCAAGCGCATCGGCCGACAGCACCGGGTGATGGTCGCCAGCCTGCGCGAAGACGTACTCGACCAATTGCGCCAGTCGCCGGTGCAAACCTTGCCCGAAGCGCTGGCCTACAGCGGCACCGTCGACTACCTGAATAAAAGGGACGAACTGCACGAACGCTTGAGCGCCCACGGGTTATCGGTACTGGATACACCACCCTCAGGGCTGGGGCCGGCCTTGGTGACACGTTACCTGGGCTGGAAAAAAGCCGGCGTCCTGTGAATGTCACACACCCCAACATGGATAGCCCGACCTAAGCCGGGCTTGCAGCAAGTAACGTTTAGGCAGAAGCCTGCAAGGGATCGAAACTGAAGTACTGAAATAAGGCGTTGATCAGTAGGCCGTACTCTGGCGACGCTTCAACCACGCTGAACCCGGAATCGTAGTGCTGCGGGTTGACGTCCTCATGGCTCCATAAACAGGTGGCTGTGAGGTCAATGGCCTGAAAATCGCCGCCAGCCGCAGGAATCTTCAAGCGCAGCTCGAACTCTACGTCGACCATCATCGGCAATTGGCTGATCAACATCAGCCCATCTTCGGACACGTTACCCAAGTAGCCAATGGGTTTGTCCGTCACTCGGTTAAACACTTGCAGGAAACAAGACAACTGATGTCGCTCAATACGTCGGTCGGTAAACATGATGAAATCGCCATCCATTGGCCATGACTCTGGCCTTACCAGTGATTCGGAACGCCCCATTAAGGCCGCTCTCCCTGGGAATCGGTGCGACAACAGCAAGCGCCTTGTCACTCTACAGCTGCCAATCCCAAGCATTCCATCCGTATGAGTACAAACTTGTACAAACGGACATTCAAAGAATAGCCCAAGACTGGCGACGGGCCAGCTATAGAATGACAAATATCATCACAACGAGGCCGGACGTGGCTGCGCAACGCTCGCGCCGGGGTAATGCCCGAGTTGCTGCAGGGTATCGAGCCGGGCACGGGCCCGATAAGCGTACTCACTGGACGGGTACTGATTAATGATGAACTGATAGGTCTGCACCGCATCGACAAACAGCTTCTGCCGCTCCAGGCATTGCCCGCGCAACATCGAGACCTCAGGTTGCACATAGCGGCGGGTACGGCTTTCACGGTCGACCTGGGACAATTCCAGGGTCACGCGTTCGCAGTCACCGACCCCGTACGCACGGTAGGCGTTGTTCAAATGGTGGTCCATCGACCAGCGGGTGCAGCCGATAACGCTGACGGCCAGGGCAGCAATGAGCAAAATTCGCATGGGGGTTCTCCTGTCTTGTGCAGTGTATCGACCCCTGGTCGAAAATCTTCAAGGATGTTCATTTATTCAATCGAAGCGAAAACAAGCGAATGGCCGATAAGTAGTGCAAACGAACAATGACTACAACCAAAGAGCATAGTAGCCTTCCTCAGCGCTTGAACTCAGGAGTCTGTGCATGTCCGTCCGTCGTACCAAAATCGTCGCCACCCTTGGCCCGGCCAGCAACTCGCCGGAAGTCCTCGAACAGCTGATTCTGGCTGGTTTGGACGTTGCCCGTCTGAACTTCTCCCACGGCACTCCGGACGAGCACAAGGCTCGCGCCAAGCTGGTGCGAGACCTGGCCGCCAAGCATGGCCGCTTCGTCGCATTGCTGGGTGACCTGCAAGGCCCGAAAATTCGTATCGCCAAATTCGCCAACAAGCGGATCGAGCTGAAGATCGGTGACAAGTTCACCTTCTCCACCAGCCACCCGCTGACCGAAGGTACCCAGGAAGTCGTCGGTATCGACTACCCGGACCTGGTCAAGGACTGCGGCGTCGGCGACGAACTGCTGCTGGATGACGGCCGTGTGGTCATGCGCGTCGACACCGCTTCCGTCACCGAGCTGAACTGCACCGTGATCATCGGCGGCCCGCTGTCCGACCACAAGGGCATCAACCGTCGCGGCGGTGGCCTGACCGCCCCGGCCCTGACTGAAAAAGACAAGGCCGACATCAAGCTCGCCGCCGAAATGGAAGTGGATTACCTCGCCGTATCCTTCCCGCGCGACGCCGCCGACATGGAATACGCCCGTAAGCTGCGCGACGAAGCCGGCGGTACCGCCTGGCTGGTGGCGAAGATCGAACGCGCCGAAGCCGTGGCCGACGACGAAACCCTCGACGGCCTGATCAAGGCGTCGGACGCCGTAATGGTTGCCCGTGGCGACCTGGGCGTGGAAATCGGTGACGCCGAGCTGATCGGTATCCAGAAGAAGATCATCCTGCACGCACGCCGCCACAACAAAGCGGTGATCGTGGCGACCCAGATGATGGAGTCGATGATCCAGAACCCGATGCCGACCCGCGCCGAAGTGTCCGACGTGGCCAACGCCGTGCTCGACTACACCGACGCCGTGATGCTTTCTGCAGAAAGTGCCGCAGGCCCGTACCCGCTGGAAGCAGTCCAGGCCATGGCGCGTATCTGCGTCGGTGCTGAAAAGCACCCGACCAGCAAGACCTCCAGCCATCGCATCGGCAAGGTCTTCGAAAGCTGCGACCAGAGCATCGCCCTGGCGGCCATGTACACCGCCAACCACTTCCCGGGCGTCAAGGCGATCATCGCCCTGACCGAAAGTGGCTACACGCCGTTGATCATGTCACGCATCCGCTCCTCGGTACCGATCTACGCGTTCTCCCCGCACCGCGAAACCCAGGCCCGCGCGGCTTTGTTCCGCGGCGTGTATACCGTACCGTTCGACCCGGCGTCGTTGCCGCCGCACGAAGTCAGCCAGGCGGCCATCGACGAGCTGATCAAGCGTGGCGTCGTCGAGAAAGGCGACTGGGTCATCCTGACCAAGGGCGACAGCTACCACACCATCGGCGGCACCAACGGCATGAAAATCCTGCACGTTGGCGACCCAATGGTCTGAGTGATCGGTTGCTTGAAATACAAAAGCCCCGCCATGTGAATGGCGGGGCTTTTTGCGTTTTAGCCGACGCAGATAATTACGCCAAGTGACGCTCAATCACCGGGAAGAAGGGAAAGATCCCACGATGGCCCACGACCACGGCACGATCATCATGCTCCAGTTGCATCGCTAGAAATTCCCCGGCATCAGGACCGACCACCACCCCGTCGCCATTGCCATAAGCGCTATCGAGCGCTCCTGTATAAAGAAAGCGAATCAACAGGCTGTATCGGGTATTCGGCTCTTCAGCCAGGAAGCACCCACCCGCCAGACACCAGCGCCCCTCCAGATCAATCGCTAAAGCATGCGGATGGGGTTCCAGCCCCGGCACGTCGACGCGCAACGCCTTTCCCGCGTTAAATGTCGAGTCTGGTTTACCCTGCGCATCCAGCTTAAGCAAGACCAGGTATCGTCCTTGCTCCTGTGGAGGCGTACCCGCCGCGAAGAGCGTCCTGTCGCTTCGTGCAAACAAACTGTCCACACGAACCTCGCTATCCCGCAGCGCATAAAAACCCTGATCAGCAAAAGCCTTATCCAAAAAACCATTGCCTTCCATACGGCCGATCACAGCGGCGAAGCCCTCGCCATACCCGGCAAAGACCACCTTGTCGTCATGCTGGCGAAGCAGCGCGCTGAGTCGCAAAGGCCGCTGACCATAGATCAGACGAACAAAACCCTTACCACCGAAATGGCTATTCAGTTGGCCTTTGTCATCAAGGCTGACCAAATACGACGCCCCACCATCGAACCCATAGAAATGAAAAATCACCTCACCTTTTGCCTGAAGCAACGGCCCAACACGAGGAACGGCACGCTCTGCATGGATCGCTTGGGAGCGATCGGCCACCCTCCCTCCGTCCCCGTCAAACTGCCAGAAAACGATCCTGCCGCCATCCCCAAAGCCACGGTCGAGTTGGCCCCGGACGTCGTAGCGCGCCGCAGCCGGAAAGTACTGGCGACTGTCGTCCTCATAAACCGAACCCAGCACCAATATCTTGCCGTCAGCAAGCTCAACGACATTCTCAAGGGCAGAGCGGTCATAGGGGTCGTCGGAAAAACTGTCGAACACAAAACCTTTGTCACCGAAGTCAGGCACCACTTGCCCCGTATGCCCAAGGCGCACCAAAGCGAAATGCTTGTCCGGCCGCAAGCCAATAACCCAGCCCCCCGCCGAGCTGACGATCATGCTCTGGGCATACCCTTCAAAGTCCAACAAACAACTGCCGTGGTCGGCAAACGAGGGATCAAGCGCACCCGGTTTGCCGTTTCTCCAGGAAAAGTCATGAGCATTCATTCTGGCCTCCAGGACGGTTCAACGCGCAGATGCATGAGTGACCAGCATAGGGAGACCGCGCAGCGCAGATCACTGTGATTTCTCACAGTTCTCTAGAATGAATTCGTCTAAACAGCATCAGCTGTCAGCGCCTGGCGATAACCGCCGACAACGCCGTAATCGCTTCCGGTGATTTCAATCGCTGGACAAACAACGCCCCCTCCTCCTCGATCACTTGCCGCAATTGTTCACGGTCCACACTCTTCATCAATTGCTTGGTCACCTGCACCGCCCCCGGTGCCAGGGTTTCAAAGCGCTCAGCGATGTCCCGCGCCTTGGCCAACGCCGCGTCACCACTGCCCAAGGCTTCGGTGGCAATTCCCCACGCTACGGCCTGTTCGCCGCTGAAGCCCTCGCCCAACAGCAACAGTTCAGCCGCCTTCGCATGTCCCAACAGACGCGGCAGGATCAGGCTGGAGCCAAACTCCGGACACAACCCCAGGTTGACGAACGGCATGCGCAACCGCGCATCCCGGCTGATATATACCAGGTCGCAATGCAGCAGCAGGGTCGTGCCGATGCCCACCGCTGCGCCCGCCACGGCGGCGATCACGGGTTTGCGGCAATTGAGCAGGCTTTTCATGAAGTGGAACGGCGGGCTGTCGAGGTCGCTGGGTGGCAGCTCAAGAAAATCGCCGATGTCATTGCCGGCGGTAAAACACGCGTTGCTGCCCTGAATCAACACAGCGCTGATGGTCGGGTCCGCATCAGCCTGCTCCAGCGCTTCGGCCAACTGCGTATACATGGCTCGGGTCAGGGCGTTTTTCTTGTCGGGGCGGTTGAACTGCAGGGTCAGCAACCCACGTTCGCGCTGCTGCAGGATGGCGTCGGTCATGGTCAGTCTCGCGGCTGTAGAATTCAGCGCTCAACCACGGGGCAGGAACACATCGGCCAGCAGTTGATTGCGCGGCAATCCCGCCAGGAACAGGCGCTTGGAGAAGGCCTCGACGTTGGCGGGGTGCCCGCAGAGTAAGGCCAGAGTTTGCCGCGAAACAAGCCGCAGTTGCGCCAATGCCTGGGCTTGCTCCGCCGCGGTCCATAGCTCCACCGTCAGGTTCGCATGCTGCGCGGCCAGCGCGGCCAGGGGTTCGGCCAGGTAATGGCCACTGGCATCATGGGCGAGATGAATCACGCGGATAGCCCCCTGGTGATTCTGGCGCAACGCCTCGCGCAGCACGCCCCACAACGGGCCCATACCGGTACCGGATGCCAGCAGCCACAGCGGCTGGGTTTGCCAGGCGGGGTCGTATTGCAACGCGCCGCCGCGCAGTTCGCCCAGGCGCAGGCGGTCCCCGACACGCAACTGCCGAGCGGCATCGCTGAACGCGCCAGGCTGGCGACACTCGAGATGAAACTCCAAGAACGGATCTTCCTGGGGCAGGCTGGCCAGGGAGTAGGGCCGCGCCACCTGCCCCGCCCACAACACCAGATGCTGCCCGGCCCGGTAGCGCAGGCCGCGCTCCGGTTGCAGGCGCAAGCGCAGTACAGTCGTGTTCAGCCAGTCAGCGCCTACCACTTCGGCCGACAGACCGTCGCGTGTCGGATCGTACGCTTCGACCCGCAAGTCCGCCGTCACCTGACACTGACAGGCCAGGCGCCAGCCATCCTGGCGCTGTGCCGGGCTGAGGGCGTCGGGTTGCTTGTCCTCGACGTCGCCCTGGCATCGCACCAGGCATGCATGGCAACTGCCGGCGCGGCAACTGTAGGGCACGGCGACGCCGGCCTGGTTCAGGGCATCCAATAGGTTGCTGCCGGTGGAGACCGACCAGTGGCGTTCGCCGACGTGCAGTTCAGGCATACAAGGACTCAAACATTGCGAAGATTGCTAACGATAACGCGGGCAGCATGACGAAACGCATTTTTGTGGCAAGCGGGCTTGCCATAATGCCTGTCAGCCAAGGAGGAACACTGTAACTGTGGCGAGCGGGCTTGCCCCGCGTTGGGCTGCGAAGCAGCC